>JANLHE010000631.1 GCA_024653875.1 Acidobacteriota bacterium | reverse complement strand
CAACGGCTCCACGTCGCCGAGCAGCCACATCCAGCGGCCGGGCGAGAAGTCGCCGAATGCCTCCTCGTGTGGTGCGGTACGACCACTCACGCGGACTGCCTCCAGCGCCGACGTTGGCAGGCAGTCCACCAGTCGGCAGGTGGCGACGATGGCGCCGAGCGGGATCCGCCCGGCGAGATCGCGCTCCTCAAAGATGCGCCGAGCGTGCCGATTCGTGAGCGCGAACACCTGCGCATCCTTCGGGAAGCTCCTGGCTGCGTGGATCGCCAGCGGCCCTCGGTAGTTCGTGAACCAGGAGCGCGTCTCAATCCGCTTCTCGCCGATGGCCACCAACGTGGCCCAGGGCTGGATCAGCGTCAGGCTTTTCACGGCTTCGCCTTCCCCCGCCGCTTGGTCGCGCACGTGCGGCAGATCGCGTCGTCGATCCCCTGCTCGCGCAAGAACGCCAGCCACGTGGTGATCGGCCCGACGATCTCCTGCCCGTCCTGGAGCCAGCGCATGGCCGCGTACTCTTCGCCGCAGTCGGCGCAGTGCCACGGTTCCTCGGAGGCGCCGGCGGGAGCGGGCTGCTCGACGGTGGCCGGCGTCTCTGAGGCGGCTGGACCGGGCATGCGGTTCTCGTCCCAGTCCTCCTCGGTGCCGAAGATCGCCTGATGCTGCCCCGACAATCGCGCACGCCGGTCCTGGCTGACGGCCTCACCGAGTGCCGCGATCAGTCCCGCGGCGCCTTCCTCCGAGGTTCCGCGCAGGAACTCCGCCAGCGAAGCATCCTGGCCGCTCGTGTAGTCCGCGATGAACGCCTCACGCGCGGCGTCTGCCTCGAACCTGGTGCCGCGCGCCAGCGCGTGCCACGTCTTGATCCAGTGGTCGTAGTCGCACAGGCCACCCTCCGCGAGCTGGGCCATCTCCTCGTCGGTCGGCTCATCGATCGGCGGCGGGCCGGCGGCTTCCGCGTCCTCCCACGTCTCGGGCGAGGGCGCCGGCAGCATGAGCGCCGCACCCTGGGTGAGCGCCTGCGTGGCGATGGCGCTGAACGTGCGCGAGCTGAGGCGAATCCCCTCGGGCGGGCGCGTGGTGATGGTCCAGACCGGGATCGTCCGCTTGCGCCCGTCCGGACCCGCCACCTCACGGTAGTCGATCTCGAGCACGAAGGGCAGGCCCGCGATGCGCCGCGTGAACCGGCGCGTGTAGTCGATCGTGCTCTGGATGGAGCGCACGCTGTGCGCGCTGGTGGTGCGGATCGCGTAGAAGCCGAGCCCGTCCGCGAAGACGACCTCGGGGCCGTCCTTCCCCCATTCCGCCAGCGTGAAGTAGATCCGCGTATCGGCCTTACAGGTGGCGGCCAACCGCCTGTACTCGTCGGTGCCGCCTTCGAAGGTGTGGTGGACGGGCTTCTCGGGGTTGCGATCGTCGATCCAGGTGATCGAGCGGGCGTCACCGTACACCTCCAGGCGCGTGGCGCTGTAGCGGCTGAAGCGCTGGACGAGGAAGCCTTCCTCCAGCGGGAAGGTGATGAGGAGCGAGCGGTAGCCCGTCGCCTCCAGCGCCGCCCGCAGGCCAGGGGCGCGGTTCATCGGGTCGTGCAGGTGGATCTGCCGGTCGTCCCCCTGTCGGCTGGCCCGCGGCAGGCCGGGCCGGTTGCCCTGTGGCTCGCCCCGGTACCCGCACGAGATGATTGCCAGCGCATCCACGCGCGGCGCTTCGTGCGCCACCCCACCGACGTAGGGGTCCAGGCGGGTTGTCGCCACGGTCTCGTTGGTGTTGTTCGTCAGGCCGTTCACGGCCAGCGCCGTCTCCTGTGTCACCGCCCACCGCCCAACGGCAGCCCGATGCGGACCGCCTCACTCACGCCAAGCCAGACCACCCACCCGACGCCCGCGACCGCTAGCAGCGTCAGCGTCGTGCCGAAGCTCAGCAGCAGCCACGTCAGCACGTCGTACACGTCTGGCCCCCGCACCCGCTGGTACGCCTGCCGGTGTCGACTCGTCAGCATCTCAGTACCTCCCGCGCGCACACGTCCAATGGATGATGGCCAGGCCGTGCGCGAACGCCCAGGCCATCATGTCGCGCATCGCGCCCTTCTTCACGCGCATGACCACCGCCACCACCCGATCCCGTCGGTCACGTAGTCCCCGCCTAAGGCGGCTGCGAGATAGGCGACTGCCTCGTACGGGTTGTAGGGATCGGCAAAGCCCTGGGCCCGGAAGTGCGCACCCTGGAAGTAGTCGTTGATCTGCACCGCCCCTCGGCTCGGGCCATAGCCGCCGTCGTTGGGCGCTGTCGCGTAGGGCTCGTAGCTGCTCTCGCAGCGCACGATGGCATCCACCCATGCCCGGTACTGCGGATCGACCTGGTCGATGGCGGCGTGCGTGTCCTGGCTGGTCCAGTGAACGTCTTGCTCGGCCTGCACGGTCCCCATCGTGGCCAGCAGCAACGCGCTGGCGAGCAGCAGCCTCACGCCGCCTCCCACGGAACAAAGAGCCTGGACTCGATTACCGGGCCGTGGACCATTGCCGGATAGTCAGCGTAGACATCGCGGAGCGTCCTGCCACCACAGGTACAGGACGACCCCGAGCAGCAGGCCCAGGCGTCTGGATCACGGAACTCGCCCCTCAGCCACGCGACAAGGCCCTCCGCATCCGCCCGGCTCCGCGCCCGGTGGGTCTTTCTCCTCAGCCCTTCTCGTCGCCAGACGACGCGCCACTCCCGCCTCTCAGCCCCAGCCCTCACGCCGCACCCTCCTCGACGACGCCCAGCAGCTCCAGCCGGCTGCACCGAATCTTGCCGTCCGTGCCGAAGGGCACGATCACGTTCGGCAGCCACTCCCAGCGGATCAGACAGCGCCAGAACGGACGCGTCGCTGCGCGGCTGTACTGCTCCACCCAGGATCGCGTGCCGACGTTGATGCCGCTCCCGCAGTCTGTGCCGCGGTCGGGGTTGCAGACCTCGGACAGGATCGCTCCGGGCTCCAGCGTCCAGGACGGTGGCGAGGGATACCTCGAGCCGAACGTCTTGTAGACGACGTACCCCTCACTGGTCCGCTCGAAGCACTCCGCCATGTACGCCGCCGGCTCGACGAGGCCGGTGGCGCCCGTCA
>JANLHE010000623.1 GCA_024653875.1 Acidobacteriota bacterium | reverse complement strand
TCCGTCTGGGTTCACAGAGCCCCAGCGCGAGATGATGCAGTCGCTGCTCGCCCAGCGCGATCAGCTGATTACACTGCTCGCGCGCGCGGATCCCGCCGTGGCTGAGCGCCTGGCGGATGCCTACGTGTCGTACCGACAGACGACGGGAACCCTGCCCCGGCCAGGCGGTATTACTCGGTAGCTCGAGATTACGAAGAACCCTAAATATCAGCTCATGCGCCTGCTGGTGGCCGAAGACGACTCCGTGATCGCCGACTTCGTCGCGCAGGGGCTGCGCGAGGCGTCGTATGCGGTGGATGTGGCGTCGACCGGACCCGAGGGCCTGCGGATGGCGCTCGAGGGCACCTACGACGCCGCCGTCATCGACGTGATGCTTCCGGGCCTTGACGGGCTCTCCCTCATCGAACAGTTGCGCGCCAGGCGCGTGCAGACGCCGGTCCTCATCCTCAGCGCGCGGCACTCGGTGGACGATCGGGTGAAGGGCCTCCATGCCGGCGGCGACGACTACCTCACCAAGCCGTTCGCGTTCGCGGAGTTGCTGGCGCGCCTGCAGGCGCTGCTGCGGCGCTCGGGCGGTGCCGTTGAGCCCACGCGCCTGGTCGCCGGTGACATCACGCTCGACTTGCTGTCGCGCGAAGTCGCGCGCGCCGGCACGCCGCTCGATCTGCGGCCGCGCGAGTTCGCCTTGCTCGACTACTTTATGCGCCACCAGGGGCGTGTGCTCTCAAAGACGATGATCCTGTCCCACGTCTGGGGCTATTCCTTCAACCCGGGCACCAACGTGGTGGACGTGCTCGTGTCGCGCCTCCGCGACAAGGTGGACCGGGAATTCGACACCAAGCGCATTCACACCGTGCGCGGGGCGGGCTATGTCCTCAAGCTGGACTGAACGCATCAACCGCACCATCGGCCTGCGGCTGGCCGCCTGGTATCTCGGCACGTTCCTCGCGAGCACTATCGTGCTGTCGTCGCTGACCTATGGGCTGCTGGCTTCGTCGCTCGAGGCGCGCGACCACGCCGTCATTCAATCCACCTTGCGCGAGTACGCCGGGCACTACCGCACCGGCGGCTTCTCCGCACTCGCCAACGCGCTCGAGATCGAGCGCCGCTCCGGCCAGCGCGAGCAACTCTTCGTCCGCATCGTCGGTCCCTTCCAGGACGTGCTGCTCTATTCGCTCCCGGAATCGTGGGGCGCCTTCGACCTGTCGGAACTGGGCGGCGCGACCAACGACATCTGGGGCCAGGTGCGCGCCCAGGACCGCAATGCCGTGCTCGAAGTCGCCAGCCTTCCGCTGGGCGGCGGCACCGTGCTGCAAGTGGGCAAGACCAGCGAAATCCGGCACGAGTTGCTCGCCAACTTCCGCCGCGTGCTGCTGCTTGGCGCCACCGCCGCGCTGGCCGTCGGCCTGGTCGGCGGCCTGCTGCTCACGCAGTCCACGCTGAAGCCCCTGCGCGGTCTGCGCGACACCGTTCAGCGGATCCTGACCACGGGCCAGACCGACGATCGCGTGCAGCTCACCGGGTCCGAAGACGCCGTCGACCAGTTGAGCGCGCTCTTCAACGCGATGCTCGAGCGGATCACCACGCTCATTCACGGCATGAGAAACGCGCTCGATCACGTGGCCCACGATCTGCGCACACCGATGACCCGCCTGCGCGTCACCGCCGAATCGGCCCTCGCCACCAACGATCCGGCGAAGTACCGCGATGCCTTATCTGATTGCCTCGAGGAGTCCGACCGCGTGCTCTCGATGCTGACGACGTTGATGGATATTTCCGAGGCCGAAACCGGCACGATGCGCCTCACCGTGTCGGACGTGAACGTGGCACAGGCGGTGGCCGAGGCCGTGGAGTTGTACGAAGACGCGGCAGAAGACGCCGGGGTGGCGATGTCCACCAGCGTGCCAGCTGCGCTGATGGTACGCGCCGATCGCGATCGGTTGCGGCAGGCTCTCGCCAATCTCGTGGACAACGCCATCAAATACACGGGGGCGGGCGGCCGGGTGGAGATCGAAGCCGAGCGCGATGGCAACCAGGCGACGATCCGGATCCACGACACCGGCGTCGGTATCCCCGAGCGCGATCTTCCGCGTATCTGGGACCGCCTGTATCGCGGCGATCACAGCCGCGCCACGCGCGGACTCGGCCTGGGCCTCAGCGTGGTTCGCGCGTACGCACAGGCGCAAGGCGGGTCGGTGGAGGTGGAAAGCCAACCCGGCAACGGCTCGACCTTTACGCTCCGCCTCCCCGCCTAGCGTAGACACCCTGCGTTCATTGCAGGCTTGTAATGTTCCAGTAACGCTCCTGTAGGCGCCTCCGACGTCTTACTGAATATGAAGAAGAATTCATTGATGACCCGTTCGAGCTGGATCGTCGGTTTCGGAGCGCTGGCGGTAACCGGCGTCGTGACGGCTGGCGTCTGGACTGGCACCGCAGCCAGCACGCAGGCCTCGGTCACTACCCCGGGCATTGTCAGCACGGCCGTTCCGGGCCCCGCGGGCGTCGTGCCCGCTGGCGGATTCGCGGACGTCGTCGCCAGAGTGACGCCGGGCGTGGTGACCATCACCACGGAGAGACGTGCGTCGCCGCAACTGACGCAGTTCCCCGAAGGATTCCCGTTTGGCGGGTTCTTCGGGCAGCGAGGCCCGCGCGGCGGTCGGCAACAGCCTGCTCCCTCGCCGAAGGAACGCGGCCTCGGTTCGGGCGTCATTGTCACGACCGACGGTTACATCCTGACCAACAATCACGTGGTCGAGAACTCGACGAGCATCAAGGTCGAGCTATCGGATCGACGCGTGGTGGAAGGCAAGCTCATTGGCGCCGATGCGCTGAGCGACCTCGCGGTGGTGAAGATCGACGCGACGAACCTTCCGGTTGTCGCGTTCGGTGATTCCAGCGCGACGCGGGTGGGCGACGTCGTGCTCGCGGTGGGTAACCCGCTGGGCGTGGGGCAGACGGTGACGATGGGCATCGTCAGCGCGAAGGGACGCGCCACGGGCCTCGGCGACGGCAGCTTCGAGGACTTCCTCCAGACCGACGCGCCGATCAACCAGGGCAACTCCGGCGGCGCGCTCGTGAACACAAACGGCCAGCTGGTGGGCATCAACTCGCAGATTCTCTCGCCGTCGGGCGGCAACATCGGCATCGGCTTCGCGGTGCCGTCGAACATGGCAAAGAACGTGATGGACCAGCTCGTGGCCGGCGGCAAGGTGCATCGCGGCAAGCTCGGGGTCACCGTGCAGGAGCTGTCGGGTGATCTCGCGTCGGGTCTTGGGCTCGACGGAATCTCCGGCGCGCTGGTGAGCGACATCACGCCGGGGAGCGCGGCCGCGACAGCCGGCGTCAAGCGCGGCGACGTGATCCTGAGCTACCAGGGTCATCCGGTGCGCGACAGCAACTCGCTGCGTAACGAGGTGGCCGCCACCAAGCCTGGCAGCACCGTCACGCTCGAAGTGCAGCGTGATGGCAAGAAGGGCGAGCTGACCGCGACGCTCGACGAGCTCGCCGTGGCCGCCAACGGACGGCAGCTGCGCGGCGAGCCGGTCAGTGGGTCGGGCAAGTTCGGGATGACGGTGGAACCGGTGACGCCGGACATCGCGGCGCAGCTGGAGCTGCCGACAGACGCCACGGGGGTGGTCATCAGCGACCTCGACCCGTCGGGAGCCGCGGCCGGCGCGGGGCTGCGTGAAGGCGACGTGATTCAGCAGGTCGACGGCAAGACGGTTCGCAGTGGCGAGGAGCTGAAAGCCGGCCTCGACGCGGCGAATGATCGCCCGGCCGTCCTGCTGGTCACCCGTGGGGGAGCGCGCGTCTTCGTGCCTCTCCGCGCTCCGCGCGGGTAGGGCTGGGAAGCGCCAGGGCGTCAGACACGCGTGGTTGCGTGCGACTCGAGCTCGCCTCGTTCCCGGGGGCTTTGCACGCTGCGCTGGCTCGCTTCCCTGACCGCTTCCACATGCAGGACCAGTACGCGACGACGCTCGGTGCCTGGGGTGATGCGGCTCAACGTCTCCAGGGAGTGGATGAGGCGCCGCATCACCGCCACGTTGCCGTCGGCATTCTGCCGGATCTGGTCGAAGGCCTCGGCCACGAAGTCTGCGTAGGTCGGGCGACGGATGATGACCTGCACCTCACCGGCCTCACCTCGGCCGGGTGTTTCGAGTTGGCGGTCCGCCAACCGCGCCAGGATGGCCGTCAGATAGTCCACGCACATGACGGCCGTCGTCGTGTCGTTGATGCCGGGCGACAAGCCCTTGAGCGCGACGTCCACTAATCGGTCGCCACCGTGGCAATGATCTGCGACGCCTGGATCGACCAGCCAATGTGATCGATGAAGAAGATCAGAAAGGCGATCCCGACAAACGTCACGCCCGCGACCGTGATCATCGAGCCGGCAATCGTGGACAGCATGCCGCGCGAGCCGGCCGCCCCGGCGCCGAACAGGCGCGGCCAGCTGTCCCTGAGGTTCTGTGCCAGCCTCCAATCCGTTTCAATCAGCACGAACGCCAGCGTCACGGCGGCACAAACGATCACCGCGGGCACGAACCAGAAGGTGGATCGCAGGTCCGTCCAGAGATCACGCGGTGTCTTCATGATCGTTCGCGTCCCCTGTTATCCCCGCGTCGCGGAGGTATTCGACAAGGCGGCCGGGATCTGGCGCGTGAAGCGCGCGAAGGCCGACGGCCCGCGCTCCCGCCACGTTCTCCTCTCGATCGTCCACGAACAGGCTGGCCGCGGGCTCCGCCTGCATGACATCAAGGGCGATCTCGTAGATCCGCGCGTCGGGCTTACGGACCCCGAGATAGCAGGAGCTGAAGAACGCCGAGAACATCTGGCCGAGACCAAACGTGTCAATGCGGTACCGGTTCATCTCGCGCGATTCGTTGTTGATGGTCGCCAGCCTGTAGCGGCCGCCGGAGGCCAGGCGGGCAATCACACTCAGCGATGCGCTGTGCGGCTGGGACCGGGAGCGCATGAATGCGATGAAGGCGTCTCGCGAAAAGGTGCGCTCGCGGTGAAAGACGACGTGATCGAGATAGGCGTCCAGCGACAGCTCGCCCCGTTCGAAGCCGTCGGCCAGCGCCTGATGCCGGCCTTCCGTCTCCTCGACGTCGAGGACGAACTGCGACGCGGCGGCCAGGCGGGCGTCAGTGTCCCACCCATTGGTGAGGCACACGCCGCCGACATCGAAGAAGAGAGTGTCGAGTCTGATCATGAGTCGGTCACTCTGGGAGCGTCTCCACGTCACGTCGCGTCGTGAGCAGAATAGCGATTCCGACGACGGCTGACATCAACGACCCGAGCAGGATGCCCAGCTTGGCCTGGCTCTCGAGCCCGGTGCCCGGGAAGGCCAGGCCGCTGATGAAGAGGGCCATGGTGAACCCGATACCGGCCAACCAGGCCGTGCCGCACACATGGCGCCATGACACGCCCTCGGGCAAGGTGGCCAGCCCG
>JANLHE010000474.1 GCA_024653875.1 Acidobacteriota bacterium | reverse complement strand
CCGGCCGCGCAGATGTTGATGATGAGTTACGGCGCGAGACAGCATATCCGCCGCAACACCCTGCAGCACCTGCATCAGGAGATCACGATCACCCGCAAGCAGGGCTCGTTCACGCTGGAGGAATGTCTGGCGCGCCTGGTCAAAGCCGGGGCCGTCAGCCGCGCGGACGCGGTCCTGCGCGCGCAGCACGCCGACGACTTCGAGCACGCGCTCGCGACCTGAGGTCAGTCCGCTTCGATCACGTTCTTGGTGTAGGCGAGGTACCGTTCGATGGCATCGCGCACCCGGCCACGCACGATGGGCCGCGTGAGTCGTCCCCGAAGGCCCGTCATCCCCGGCACCCACGACCGCGACAGGTAGATCAGGTAGGCCCCGTCGTCGCGGGAGGGATCATCGATCACGATGTGCCACTCCAGCGTGGAACTGTAGTAGTGGGTGGCAAACAGCTGCGTGGTCACGATCACGCCCGTGATCGGCAGCGGCGACGGCCCCAGCGCGCCGGCCCGGGCCACCACCATGTGGCTGATGTAGGTCGTCGGCTTCAAGGCGGCTTCGACCGTGGCCCAGAAGAACTGGTTGTCCACCCCGGCCAGCGCGGCCCTGGGATAGCCGCGGAGATACCCGCGCAGCGCCGAAAACGGCGCGGGCAGGTACTGGTCGGCGGCAAGGAGGTTCGCGTACTCGTCGCCGGGCATGGGCGAAGGATTCCGATCGTGATACGGATCGATTCCCCGATGGCCGCCGGTCATATACCCAGTCACGATCCGGTACGCCACGTCGCGCGCCAGCTGGTCGGCCGCCTGGCGCGCGTCCGGTGATCGCCACGCGACCCCATCCCGGAATCGCTGAATGGCCCACGCAGGCATCTGCACGCCACACTCGCCGGGCTTGCATTTTGACAGGCTGGCCAGATCGGCCTGATTGAGCGCCAACTCCTGAAAATCGGAAAGGTGAGGCGGTGCGGTAATGGTGCCGACCGCCAGCACTCCCGCACTGCGCCGGAGCGTGTGAAGACTGGCGATGTGGTCGAGGACGGCCGCTGGGTCGGCGTCGAGGCGCACCGCGCCAAACGTGACCACTTCAAGGCCGTCGCGGCCGTCGAGCGAGGATGACACCGGACGCCCGGCCTCGAGGTGGCGGATGTCCGCCGACGAAAAGCCCGCCACCGCCTGCAGATACGCACGCCGGGCCGCGCCGGAATCCTGCGCGGCACCAACCGGGATCAGGCACCCCATCGCGACGAGCACAGCGGCACCCGTCGTGCGAGACACAACACCCATATTCAGCCCCGTCCCTCACTTGAAATCGAGCAGCTCTATGTCGAAGACGAGCATGCCCCTGGGCGCGTCCGGCCGCGGCGAGTTGTCGTACGCCAGATTGCCGGGGATCCACAGCCGGCGCTTCTCGCCCTTGACCATGAGCCCCACCCCTTCGGTCCACCCGGGGATGACTTCATTCAGGAAGAAGTCGATCGGCTGGCCGCGCTTCACCGAACTGTCGAACTCTTTCCCGTCCATCGTCCAGCCCGTGTAGTGGACCAGCACCTGGGACCCGGCCGTGGGGTGCGCGGTGCCCGTGCCAGGCGTGAGCACCTTGGAGGAGATCCCGGACGGCGTCTTCTGGGCATCCGGCGGAATGGCGAGGTCGTTCCCTCCGGAACAGCCGGCGAGGCCGACAATCAGCACTGTCGCGAGGCTTGCGTGACCCGTCATGCGTGTCATCTTATCGTGACACCCTGGGAGGGAGACCCTTATGACGCCCAAATACGCCCATCTGCTCGACCGCACGGTCCGCTATCACGAGGCGGGCGCGGGACGCGCGCTGATCCTGATTCACGCGTTCCCTCTGAGCGCCGATCAGTGGTTGCCGCAGCTGCACCGGGTGCCGCCCGGATGGCGGTTCATCGCGCCCGACGTGCGCGGGTTTCGCGGCATCGGCCAGGCCTACCAGGATGTGGGGCTCGACAACGCGCGGATGGCGTCGCACGCCGCGGATGTGCTGAGCCTGATGGGGCACCTGGATATCGACCGGGCCGTGGTGGGCGGTCTGTCGATGGGCGGCTACATCGCGCTGGCCGTGGCCATGGTCGCCGCGCGCCGGTTGGACGGGCTGGTGCTGGCGGACACGAAGGCGACGGCAGACAACGAGGCCGGCCGTGCCGCGCGCGAGGCCATGATCGCGCTTGTGACGGCGAAAGGTCCCGAGGCGGTGGCCGACATGATGCTGCCGAAGCTGCTGGGGGAGACTTCGCACCGCGATCAGCCGGAACTGGCGGATGCCGTGAGGACGCTGGTGCTGCGCAATACCGCCGAGGCAATCGCCTCGGCCGTGCGGGCGATGAAACTGCGCGAGGACGCGACGGCCTGGATCTCCGGCCTGACGTGCCCCACGCTGGTGATCTGCGGCGCCGAGGACGCGCTGACGCCTCCCGCCGACAGCACGGCGATGGCGGCGGCCATCCCCGGCGCGGAGCTGGTCATCCTGCCGGGGGCGGGGCACCTGTCGAACCTCGAAGCGCCGATGGCCTTCACGGAGGCCCTGGGGCGGTTCCTCGGCCGGATATCATAGGGGCCCATGCCACGACTGTTGCGTCTGGCGGTCCTCGTGGCCGCGTTCTCCGCCCCGGCCGCCGCGCTGCCCCGGCAGGCCGTGTCGCACGCGGCATTCGATCGCATCCTCGATACGTACGTGCGCGACGGCTACGTGTACTACAACGCGCTGAAGACCGAGCGCGCCACCCTCGATCGCTATGTGGCCTCGCTCGATGTGGCCCCGGGCCGAATGGCGCAACTGAGCGAGAACGATCGGCGCGCGTTCTGGGTGAACGCGTACAACGCGCTGGTGCTGCGCACCGTGATCAACGCGTATCCCATCCGCGGGAAGGCCGAGGGGTATCCCGCATCCAGCATCGCCCAGATTCCCGGCGGCATGGATCGCATCAAACACCGGGTGGCCGGGCAGGTGCTGACGCTCGATGAAATCGAGAAGACCGTCATCGCCGGATTTGGTGACGGCCGGCTGGTGTTTGCGCTGGGGCGGGGCACCATCGGCAGCGGCCGGTTGCGTTCCGAGGTGTACGCCGGCGACCGGCTGGAGGCGCAGTTGGCGGAAGCCGTGAAGGAGTTCGTGCTGCGCGGCGCGAACTTCAGCCTCGATCGGCAGCGCGGCACGCTCACGGTCACGCCGCTGTTCAGCTGGCGCGAACCCCAGCTGGTGGGTACGTTCGGCGGGCCGGGCGAGCGGTGGATGGACCGGTCGCCGCTCGAGCGCGCGGTGGCGGCCATGGCGTATCCTCACTTGTTTCAACGGGAACGCGAGTTTCTGGCGCAGAACACGTTTCGCATGGCGTTTGGCGCGTACGATTGGCGGCTCAACGATCTGACCGGCGGCATTCCGCAGTAGGAGCATTCGAAGCCATGGATCTGCAGTTGCGCGACAAGGTCGCGATCATCACGGGGTCGAGCAAGGGCCTGGGGCTGGCCTCGGCCACGGCGCTTGTCGCCGAGGGCGCACGCGTGGTCATCAGTGCGCGCGGCGAGGCGGCGCTGCAGGCGGCCGCCACGCAGCTGCGCGCGCTGGCGGGCCGCGACGATGCCGTGCTGGCGGTGCAGGCGGATGTGTCAACGGTGGCAGGCGCGGAGGCCCTGGTCGGGCGGACGATCGAGGCCTGGGGCCGGCTCGACATTCTGATCAACAACGTCGGCAAAGCCGGGGGCACGGACATCGTGTCCACGTCCGACGAGGACTGGTCGAGTGCGATCGACCAGACGCTGTTTCCGGCGATCCGGCTGTCACGGCTCGCGGTGCCGCACATGCGCCGCGCCGGCGGCGGCGTGATCCTGATGATCGCGTCGATCTGGGGGCGCGAGTCCGGTGGCCGCATGACGTACAACGCCGTGAAAGCCGCGGAGATCGGCCTCGCGAAGGCGATGGCGCAGCAACTGGCGAAGGACAACATCCGCGTCAACAGCGTGGCACCCGGCTCCATTTCGTTTGAAGGCGGTTCGTGGTGGAAGCGCCAGCAGGAAGAGCCGGCGGTGATGGCGGAGTTCATCGCGCGCGAACTGCCGTTCGGGCGATTCGGCCGCGCGGAGGAAGTGGGCGCGCTGGTCGCGTTCCTGGCGTCGCCGCGCGCCAGTTGGGTGTCAGGTGCCTGCGTCACCGTGGACGGGTGTCAGTCGCGTTCGAATATCTGAGGGCCCCATCACATGGCTGACGCAATCCAGGGACTCGCCGACCTTCTCTTCATGCCGTACATCGTCGCCGTCCTGCTGGGGACGGGGCTGTTCCTGACGTTGCGATTTCACGTGGTGCAGCTGCGGCGGATTCGCGAGGCGTTTCGCGCGATGGTGGCGCAGACGTCCACGGGCGGCACCGGCGCCCTGACGCCGTTCCAGGCGTTCATGACGGCGCTGGCCGCGTCGATCGGCACGGGGAACATCGCGGGCGTGGCCGCGGCGATTATCTCTGGCGGTCCTGGCGCGTTGTTCTGGATCTGGGTCTACGGCTTTTTCGCGACGTCGATCAAGTTTTCCGAAGCCGTGCTCGGCGTGAAGTACCGCGAGCAGGTGGGCGACGAGGTCCGGTCCGGGCCGATGTACTACCTGCGCGACGGGTTGAAGTCGCCCTCGCTGGCCTGGATCTACGCGCTGGTGGCCGGGGTGGCGGCGCTGACGACCACGCCGTTCACGCAGCCGAATTCGATCGCGGTGGCCGTGGGCTACGTCTGGCCCAGCGGGGACATCACCGTGCCGTGGCTGGGCGTCGTGAATCGGACGGCGCTGTTCACCGGGCTGCTGCTCGCCGTGATGACCTGGGCGGTCATCATCGGCGGGATCAAGACCATTGGCCGCGCCGTGGAGAAGTTGTCGCCGCTCAAGGTCGGGCTCTACCTGATTGGCGGGACCGTGGTGATCGTCACGTTCATCGATCGGCTGCCGTACGTCATGTCGCTCATCGTGGACGAAGCGTTCACGATGCGATCCGCGATGGGGTTCGGTATCTTCACCGCGATGCGGTATGGCATCGCCCGCGGCATCTACGCGAACGAGGCCGGCTATGGCACCGCGGCCGTGGCCTATGGCACGGCGCGATCGAATCAGCCGTCGCAGCAGGGGCTGCAGGCCGTGATGGAGGTGTTCATCGTGTCGTTTGTCACCGGCACGATCAGCGCCATGGCGATTCTGCTGTCCGGTGTCGCGGAAACGTCGATCGTCGCGCGCGCCGCCGGCGGCGAGTTCCTGACCAGCACGGCCGCCGTGGCCAGCGCCTTCAACCTGGCGATTCCGGTGGCGGGCGGCTGGATCGTGGCCGTCTGCGCGTTCCTCTTCGGGTACACCACGCTCATCGGCTGGGCGTACTACGGCGAGCAGTTCCTGGAGTACATCCTGGGCCGGTCCGTGACCAAGCCGTACCGGTATGTCTACTGCCTGCTGATTCCGTTTGGCGCCGTCATGCGCCCGGAACTGGTCTGGGCCTGGGGCGACCT
>JANLHE010000620.1 GCA_024653875.1 Acidobacteriota bacterium | reverse complement strand
GAAGCAGGGGCGACCCGTGGCGCCGGGCAATCGGACGTTTCAGTTTACGCGGGGCCTGGCCGAGGCGGGCGAGACGACCGTGGTCTATGCCCTCTGGTGCCTCTGGCCCCAGGCCATCGTCCCGATCGGCTGGGCCTGGTGCGCGCTGCTGCTGGCCTCGGCAGTGCAGCGCGGGTGGCTGGCCCGCCGGGCGCTGCTGTAACGTCGCGCGCCGGCACGGGACAGTGGTTCGTATGTCTTGTCACGCCCTTCGATCCCTGCTGACCCTGGTGGGCACCAGCGTTCTCGTTCTTGTCGCCGGGGTGCCCGCCGCGGCGCAGACCTCCGGCGCCACCGTTGCCGGCACCGTGCGCGACCCACAGGGGCAGGCCGTCGCCGGCGCGCAGGTGATGCTGCGCGACACCGGCGCCGGCCACGCAAGGCAAACGGTCACGTCCACGGCCGGCACGTATGACTTCGCCGGCCTGCAGCCAGGCGTGACACTCGAACTGACGGTCACGTCGCCCGGCTTTCGGAACACCGCGATCGCCATCCCCGCGTTGTCCTCGGGCGAGCGCCGCCTGGCTGATGTGCGTCTGGCACTGGCGGGGGTCACGTCGCAAACTGATGTCCGCGCCAGTGCACCGGCATTGCGCGCGGCCACAGCGGAACTGGGCGGACGACTTGAGCGCGCCCAGGTGGAACAGGTGCCGGCTAACGGGCGCGACCTGGTGGCGCTGGCGTACCTGATTCCCGGCGCCGCGCCGGCCAGGGGCTTCTACAATCTGGCGCCGCGCCTGACCATCAACGGCGCCTCATCGCTGGTCACCAACTACACCATCGACGGGTTCGACAACACGGATCTGTTCCTGGGCGGTCCGAAGGTGCCGGTGACGATCGGTTCGACGGACGCACTGCGGGTGCTCATCAATTCCTACTCCCCGGAAAACGGCCGCACGGGCAATGGCGTCTTCTCGGTCACGACACGTTCCGGTGGCCAGGCCAGCACGACCGACGCGTTTTATGCCGTGCGGCCTGGCGCGGCGCTGGATTCGCCGAACTTCTTTGCGCCGACCAGCACCAGCGGCCAAGTCGTCGACGACAGCTTCGTGCGGCATCAGGGCGGGTTGTCAACCGGCGGGCCACTCGGCGGCAGCCGGTGGTCGTACTTCGCGGACGGGGAGTTCACGCGCGAACGGCAGGACGCGATCCTGACCTCGCCGCTCGCGGCAGGGCTCGCGCCCACGCGATTTAACAGCCAGACCGGTCTGGCCAAGATCGACGGGCAGCTGACCGGGAACCAGAGTCTCTCGGTGCGGTATCACGTGTCGGACTACACCCATGATGGCGACATCGGATTCGTGGGCGGCCTGACGCTCCCCTCGGCCGGGCTGAAAGTGAACTACCGCAACCACCAGGGCTCGCTCACGCACCGGCTGATCGGACAGTCGAGCGTGAATGAGTTCGGCGTGCAGGTGGGCCAGTTGCGCGCGAACTGGGCGTCGCTCGAGAACGGCCCCCGCGTGATCGTCACGGACCGCGGCGCCACGCTCGCGGTCCTGGGTTCGGTGAGTGACGATTTCTACTGGACGGAGACCGATGTCCAGGCGCGCAACGTGCTGACCAAGATCGCCGGGCGGCACACGATCAAGTTCGGTGGCGACGTGGTGTCCGGGCAGTTCTTCATTGATTCCGGCCCCAGCGCGCGCGGCCTGTATGTGGTCGACCTCGAAGGGCGGACGGTGCAGCCGGCCGGGGCGTTCGTGTCGCGGACGGACATCCCGACGGATGTGCGGGTGCTGTCGTATTCGCAGTCGTTCGTGAATCCCGAGGTGCGCGCCCGGCAGACGCTGGCGGCTGCGTATCTCGAGGACTCCTTCCGCGCATCCGCGGATCTGACCCTGTCGGTGGGCGTCCGGTGGGACTACGACTCGGTGACCAACACGCCCGTCAGCGGCGGGGACTGGAACAACGTCGCGCCTCGCGTGGGCGCCACGTGGACGCCGAACGGGAGCGCGCGCCACCTGCTGCGCGCGGGATACGGCATCTTCTACGAACGCATCCCGTTCGCCGTCTACTCCGACACGATCTTCAACAATCCGGACGGCGGCGCCCTGGGCGTGACCTTCGCGCCCGGCACGGCGTTCGCCCCACCGGTTTTTCCCCAGGTCCTGGCGCGCGACACGGTCGCCTCGCTGCCGACGGGTCAATTGCCCCCGCGGAACGTGCAGGTGTTCGATCCGCATCTGCGGAGCCCGTGGACCGAGCAGGTCTCGGTGGGATACGCGCTGTCGTTGCCGGCGGATATTTCCGTGGGACTTGACTACGTCCACACCCGCGGCCGCAATCTCATCCGCCGCATTGACACCAACGCGCCCGCGTCCGTCGCGCCTGGCGTTCAGCGGTCGGTGGCCGCGGCCGACGCCACGCGGCCCATCGTCCCTGCGGCCGGCGGATTCCGCCTCATCGAACAGGATCAGTCCAGCGGCCGCAGCACATTCGACGGCCTGTACGTCAATGTGCGCAAGCGCTTCAGTCATCGCCTCGCGTTT
>JANLHE010000616.1 GCA_024653875.1 Acidobacteriota bacterium | reverse complement strand
GGACACGTTCGCGTCGCACCGCAAGCTGCCCTCTTCCATGTTGCCGTCGTTCACGCCGATGGCCACCAGGATCTCGCGCAACCGGCTGAAACACGCCGCGGCATCGGCGGCCGACCGCAGGTCGGGCTCGGTCACGATTTCAATCAACGGCACGCCGGATCGGTTGAAGTCCACCAGCGTCTGCCGGCCGGACTCGGGAAAGCCGTGGTGCAGCGATTTGCCCGCGTCCTCTTCCATGTGGATGCGGGTCAGCCGCACGGTGGCGCCGCCCGCCGTCACATGGCCGCCGGTTGCCAGCGGCTGATCGAATTGCGAGATCTGATACCCCTTGGGCAGGTCGGGATAGAAGTAGTTCTTGCGCGCGAAGATCGAGGTGGGATGGACCGTGCATCCAAGGGCCAGCGCCGCGCGGATGGCGAACTCGACGGCTTGCCGGTTCAGCACCGGCAGCGCGCCCGGCAGGCCGAGGCACACCGGACAGACCTGCGTATTGGGTGCCGCGCCAAACGTGGTGCGGCACCCGCAGAAAATCTTGGTCGCCGTCAGCAGCTGACAGTGAATCTCAAGGCCGATAACGGGTTCGTAGATCATCGGCCCCGCTGTCTCAGCCGACGATCGGGCCCGCCGCCTTCACCGCCGGCAGCGATGTCGCCTCGAACGTCTTGAAGTTGTCCACGAACATCCGGGCCAGCTTCTTCGCCTGTGCGTCGTACGCGGCCTGGTCCGTCCAGGTGTTCCGCGGCTTGAGCACTTCCGGCGGCACGTTCGGGCAGCTGGCCGGCACGTCGAGGTTGAAGATCGGATCCTTCTCGTAGCCCACGTGATCGAGCGCGCCGGCCAGCGCCGCGTTGATCATCGCGCGGGTGTACTTGATCTTCATGCGCGTGCCGACGCCGTACGGGCCGCCCGTCCAGCCGGTGTTGACCAGCCACACCTTCGAGCCGTGCTTCGCGATGCGTTCGCCGAGCAGTTTCGCGTAGACGTTGGGATCCCACACCATGAACGGCGCGCCGAAGCACGTGCTGAACGTCGCCTTCGGTTCGGTGATGCCCCGCTCGGTGCCGGCCACCTTCGCCGTGTAGCCCGACAGGAAGTGATACATCGCCGCTTCCGGCGTCAGCCGCGAGATCGGCGGCAGCACGCCGAAGGCATCGGCCGTCAGCATGACCACGTTGGTCGGATGGCCGGCCTGGCCGGACGGCACCGCGTTGTCGATGAACGTCAGCGGGTACGCCCCGCGCGTGTTCTCGGTCAGCGCGTCGCTGTCGAGGTTCAGCGCCCGGGTGTCCGGATCGATGACCACGTTCTCGAGCACCGTGCCGAAGCGGCGGGTCGTCGCGTAGATCTGCGGTTCGGCTTCGGCCGACAGCTTGATCATCTTGGCGTAGCAGCCGCCCTCGAAGTTGAAGACGCCGTGCGCGCTCCAGCCGTGTTCGTCGTCGCCGACGAGCTGGCGGTGCGGATCGCTCGAGAGCGTGGTCTTGCCGGTGCCGGACAACCCGAAGAACAACGCCACGTCGCCCGCCTCGCCCACGTTGGCCGAGCAGTGCATCGGCATCGTGTCGCGCAGCGGCAACAGGTAGTTCATCACCGTGAAGATCGACTTCTTGATCTCGCCGGCGTAGTTGGTGCCGCCGATCAACACGCGCTTCTTCGCGAAGTTGAGGAGGATGAACGTCTCCGAGTTCGTGCCGTCCACCGTCGGGTCGGCCTTGAAGTTCGGGATGTCGATCACGGTGAACTGCGGCTCGTGCTGCAGCCGCGCGTCGGCGCTCGGCTCCACGATGAACATCGTGCGCGCGAACAGGTTGTGCCACGCCTTCTCGGTGATGACGCGAATCGGCAGCCGGTAGGTCGCATCCGCGCCGGCCCAGCAATCCTGCACGAACAGGTCCTTGCCTTCGAGCGAGGCGAGCATGCGCCGCTCGAGCTGGTCGAACTTCGCGGCGTCGATCGGGCGGTTCACCTTGCCCCACGCCACGTTCGCTTCGCTGGAGGCTTCCTTCACCACGAACTTGTCGTTCGGCGAGCGGCCCGTGTGCGGCGCGGTGTTGCACACGAGGGGACCGTCGAGGGTCAGATACCCTTCCCCGCGGCGAATGGCCTCTTCGTAGAGCGCGGCAACGCCTGGATTCCAATGCACGTTGGCGCCCTTGATTCCAAGCGCCGACAACTCAACCTTCCGACCGGATCCCGCCATATATATGACTCCTTTGGAGCACCAAATAAACGCTCAATCGTAACGCGGCCGGCGGCCCCCTGCCAAGGGGCGGGCGCGTTCAGATCCCGTCGCCCAGCGCGGCGACGAGCGCCCGGCGCAGCGCGCACAGGTCGTACGGGGGGGTCAGGGTGACGTCGGCGGCATCCCGCAGGAACCGAATCGCCTCGTCGTCGGCGGCGCCGGTGGCAATCGCCACCAGCCGCACGCGGTCGCGCACGGACGCCCACGCCTGGCGCCATTGCTGCGGGTCCATATCCACCACCGTCCGATCGATGATGGCCAACCCGAGGTCGTCTTCCTCGAGGCTTTCAAAGGCCTCCCGGGCATTGGGCGCGAGCCGCACGGGCAGCCCCCACCCGCCAAGGGCCGCGCCGATGAAGTCCCGGCTCACCGCGTCGCCGTGCGCCACCAGCACCAGGGGACGGACCTTCCCTTCCCCATCGGCGGACCGCACGGGCAGCCGCACGAAGAACGTCGTCCCGCGGCCGACCTCGCTCGTCACCCAGATCTGGCCGCCGTGGTCGCGCACGATGCCATAGACGATGCTCAGGCCCAGGCCGGTGCCCTCGCCGACGCCCCGGGTCGTGAAAAACGGGTCGAAGACCCGCGCCAGGTTGGTCGCGTCGATGCCGTGGCCCGAATCCGACACCGTGACCAGCACCGCGCCGCACTCCGGCTCCATGATGGCGGCCACTTCGAGCCGCTTCACCGCCGAGGTCTGCATCGCCTGTTCCGCGTTCAGCATCAGATTGAGCAGCGCCTGCTGCACCTGCCCGCCGTCGACGTAGATGGGCGGCAGCCCGGGGGCGAACCGCGTCACCACCTCGATGCCCTTGAGCCGCGAGTCGTACGCCCGCAGGTCCACCACGCGGCCACACAGGTCGGCGATGTCGTTCTGGCTGCGCTCGGCGGTCTGGCGCCGGGCAAACGTCAGCAGGTTCCGGACGATACGCGCGGCGCGATCCGACTCGGACAGAATGCGCGAGACGTCGTCCATGAGTCCGCTCGCGTGTGCCGCGAGCACCGGGTTCCCTCCCACTTCCTCGTGCACCAGTTGGGCGTAGCCGATCACGCTGGTCAGCGGGTTGTTCAGTTCGTGCGCCACGCCGGCCACCAGTTGCCCGATGGCGGAGAGCTTCTCGGCCTGCACCAGCTGGGCCTGAGTCGAGCGCAGGCGATCCAGCGTGTCCACCAACTCAGCGTTGGTGGCCGAGACCTCCTGGGTGAGCGTGCGCATCTGCCGCGCGCGCTGCCGCTCCTCCGTCATCTCCTTCGCGAACTGAACGGCGGCGCCCGTCGCCTCACCGGGCACCGGCAGCGTCGTCACGGAAAAGATGCGGCCGTCGCGGGTGGTGATCTCCTGGTCGAGCCGCTGGCCATCACGAATCGCCCGGCCGACCAGGCACTCCGGACATCCCCCGCCGCACAGCCCGACCTCGGCGCAGGTCCGCCCCTGTGTCTCGCGAATATCCCAACCGTGCAGCGCCGCCAGCGCGGCGTTGGCGCGCATCGTTCGCGGGAGCCCCGACCGGCCGTCGAATAACGCGATCGGATCGCTGATGGCGTCAAAGGTCCGCTCCCACTGTACCTTCGCGCGATGCACGCGCTCATACAGTTGCCCGTTGGCCACGGCGACGCCGAACTGCCGGCCGATGGTCAGCAGCAGGCGCTCGTCGCTCTCCGAGAAACGGTGCGGCACCTCGGAGCTCACGATCAGGACACCCAGGACGTCCGTGCCCGCGGTCACCGGAATCGCCACGGTGCTGCGGATGCGATCCGACTCGGGAAGTCCGGCCACCCGCGAGGGCGGGATGTCGTCGAGCCGGGCCGGGCGGCCCGTGGAGAGGGCCGTGTTCGAAGGCACCTCTCCGTGCGGCTCCGCCTCGTAATACGCCTGGGCGTCCGCCACCGAAATGCCGACGGCCGCGCACACGACCGGCCGCCCGCCCTCGAGTGGCACCAGCCTGAGCACGCCGTAGCGGGCCGAAAACGCTTCCGCGACCTGTTCAAGTCCACGCTGCAACGCTTCGCCGATTTCAATGGACGACGCGACGGTGGTCGCCACCTCGTTCAGGAGCCGCAACTCCCACGTCAGGCGCTGGCGCTCCATCGCGCCGCGCCGCCGCTCCATGGCGCGATCCACGGCCGCGAACAACTGCGCCGGATCAAACGGCTTGGGCACGAACGCGAAGATGTCCTGTTCGTACCGCTCCAGCGCGCTCGACCACCGGCGGTCGGCGGAAATGACGATCGCCTCGGTGCTGCTGTCGTGGTCGCGAATCCGCTTGATGACGTCGAGTCCCGACGCCTCGCCCAGACGCAGATCCACCACGGCCACGCTGAACCGGCGCGTGCTCAGGAGCGCATCCGCTTCGTCGATGGACTGCACGCCGACGATCTCGAGTCCCCGCGCGCGTCCCACGTGCGACAGCACGCCGAGCACGAACGGATCATCGTCGACGACTAGGATGGGATCTGGCGTCATGCAGGCGTCTTCA
>JANLHE010000469.1 GCA_024653875.1 Acidobacteriota bacterium | reverse complement strand
CGGAAATCGGCTTCCGTCAGCTTGTGGCGCTGGATCATCGTGCCCATCGCACCGTCAAGCACGAGGATGCGTTCCTGCAGCAGCGTATCGAGTGTCGTCATTTCTTCCGTGTTCCCGCGGCAATCAGCACCGCAAACGGATCCCCGGACTTGCGCGCGCCCGTGCGCACCGTCACGTGATCAAATCCCGCGCCCGTGATGAGCGTTTTCAGGTGGTCCGGCGTAAACCCCAGCCACTGATCCCCCAGGCTGTCCTGCACCCAGGCCTCGTCGTGTTGTTTCAGGTCCAGCACCACGACCCGTCCGCCTGGCTTCAGGATGCGGAACGCCTCGGCCAGGGCCTTCGCCGGATCCTTCGCGTGGTGCAGGGCCTGCGAGGCAATCGCAATGTCCACGGCCGCATCCGCCAGCGGCACCTTTTCGAGTTCGCCGCGTTTCCAGGTGATGTTCTTCACACGGCGGCGCTGCGCCATCTGCCGGGCGCGATCGAGGACGTCCGCCGACCGATCGATCGCGTACACCCGGCGCGCCCAGTGGGCGGCTTCGATGGTCAGATACCCTTCGCCGCAGCCCAGATCCGCCACGTCCACGGCCGGCAGCAGCAGGCCCAGCGCGCGGGACCATGCGGCCCAGCTCCGGCCCGGCACCAACTGGCTTTTCTCCTCGCTCGCCCCGTGCTGGTCGAAGTTCTCGCGACGAACCCGGCGCACTTCCTCCAACCGGGCATCGTCGGCCCTAGTGGCCGCGGTCCTGATCTCGAAGGTCGCGTTCAGCCAGGGCCACAAGGTGGCGTAGTCCCCCGCGCCGCCCTGGACCTCGGGATTGAGGCGATACCAGGTGAAGTTGCCGGTCCGCTCCTCGGTCACGAGCCTGGCGTCCTTCAGGAGGCCCAGATGCCGGGAGACCCCGGACTGGGCCAGCCCCATGACGGCGGTGAGTTCGGTGACGTTCAGGGACTCGCGCGCCAGCAGGCGAAGCAGGCGGAGCCGGGCCTCGTCCCCGAGCAGGCGCATGAGCGCGGAAGCACCTTTCATATCCACTAATCTACATTCAGTGATGCGGTGAACGCAACCGGCCGAGACTACAATCCCCGGACCATGCAGATGATCGCGGATTTCAACAGCTGGCTGAACGGATACGTCTGGGGATGGCCGATGATCATCCTCCTGATTGGCACGGGGATCCTCCTGACGCTCGTCACCGGCGTGGCGCAGGTCCGCTACCTCGGCCGGGCCTTGTCCGAGGTCCTCGGCAAGCTCACGCAGAAGAGCAAGGGCGACGGCAGCGTCAGCCCCTTCCAGGCGGTGTCGACGGCCCTGGCCTCCACGGTCGGCGTGGGCAACATCGCGGGCGTGGCCACGGCCATCGGCATCGGCGGCCCCGGCGCCCTCTTCTGGCTCTGGGTTTCCGGTGCCCTCGGCATGTGCACGAAGTACGCGGAAATCGCGATCGCTCTGCATTACCGCGAGAAGGACTCGACGGGGACGATGCGCGGCGGCGCGATGTACATCCTGAAGAACGGCCTTGGGATGCCCTGGCTGGGGACCGTGTTCGCGTTGCTGACCGCGGTCGCCGCTTTCGGCATCGGCAACATGGTGCAGGCCAACTCGGTGGCGGGGGCACTCGACGCCAGCTTCGGCATCTCGCCGAGCCTGACCGGCATCGTGATGGTCGTGATCACCGCGGCGGTCATTCTCGGCGGCATCAAGCGAATCGGCCAGGTCACCGAGTACCTTGTGCCCTTCATGGCCATCCTCTACCTCGGCGGCGGCCTCACCATCGTCGGCATGCACGCGGGCGACATCCCGCGCGTCCTCGGCCAGGTGTTTGACGGCGCGTTCACGGGCACCGCGGCCACGGGCGGATTCGCGGGGAGCACCATCATGATGGCGATGCGTTACGGCATCGCGCGCGGCCTCTTCTCCAACGAAGCCGGCCTGGGCAGCGCGCCCATGGTGCACGCCGCGGCCACGACGGATCACCCGATTCGCCAGGCGATGTACGGCATCTTCGAAGTCTTCGTGGACACGATCCTGATCTGCACCACCACCGGTCTGGTCATCCTGCTGACGGACACGTGGAGCCTGGGTATCAACGGCGCCGCGCTGTCGGCGAAGGCCTTCGAAGTGGGCCTGCCGGGCACGTGGGGTTCCCTTGTCGTGACCTCCGGCGTCATGCTGTTCTCCTTCTCGACGCTGGTGGGCTGGAGCTACTACGGCGAAACCGGCGCGGTGTACCTGTTCGGCGCAAAGGCCGCGATGCCGTATCGCCTGCTGTGGCTCGTGTTCATCTACCTCGGCGCCGTCGGCTCGCTCCACCTGGTCTGGGACGTAGCCGACACGCTCAATGGCCTGATGGCGATTCCGAACCTGATCGCCGTCCTGCTGTCCATTCCGCTCCTTCTCAGACTGCAGAAGGAGTTCTTCGCCAAGCCGAGGACGTAGCGCTTGGCTGAAGTCGCACCGGTGCTCGTTCTGGCCCACGGGGCAGGCGCGGGTTCCTCGCATCCGTGGATGCGCCACGTCGCCTCGGCGCTGGAATCACGGGGTGTGTGCGTGGTGACCTTCGACTTCCCCTACATGGTGGAAGGCCGCAAGCTGCCCGACAAGGGACCGGTGCTCGAGGAGGCGTTCGCGCGCAAGTGGGCGGAGGTGGCGGCCTCGACCACCGGCCCGATGTACGCCGGCGGCAAGTCGATGGGCGGGCGCATCGCCTCGCAGGTGGCTGCCGGGGGCGGATTCGCTCCGATCCCCGCGGGCCTGGTGTTCTTTGGATACCCCCTGCACCCTCCGAGTAAGCCAGACATGCGGCGCGATCGCCACCTGCCTGACATCACGGTGCCGATGTTGTTCATTCACGGCACCAAGGACCCCTTCGGCACCCGTGAAGAAATGCGGGAACTGATCGATGAACTCCCCACCTCCACTCTCACCCTCGTCGATGGCGGCGATCACTCCCTGGTGACCGGCCGCGGCAAGCCGGTGTCAGGGGACCTGCTCGACGGAGTCCGCCGCTGGATGCGATAGGATTCACTCCGTTGCGTAATTTTGGTTCGATCGTCGTTTTCCCGATCCTCGTGACGCTGGCGGCGTGCGGGTCCCCGCCCACCGCGCCGCCACCGGTGCCCGACGCACCTACGCTGTCGTGTCCGGCGTCGGCGTCGGTGGACTCTCCGGAAGGCGCGGCCATGCCGGTCACGTTCACGGTGCCAACGGCTGTTGGGGGCCAGACCCCGGTCACCGTCACCTGCACGCGGGTATCGGGCTCGGCGTTCGCGCTCGGGTCGACCATCGTCTCCTGCACGGCGACCGACGCACTGGCACGGCAGGCGTCGTGCAACTTCAATGTGACGGTCACGGCGTTGCCGCGCATCTCAAAAACGAGATTTCTCGCGTTCGGCGACAGCATCACATTTGGACGATGTGATGCCGGTGGGGCGGACTGCCCCCCGTACACCGTGCGCCTGGATGAACTGCTTCGCGAGCGATACACGCGACAGACGTTCACGATTACGAACGTGGGTGTGCCTGGCGAAATCGCGTCCGATGACATCGCCGATCCCAGGGGGTTGCTGGCCGGACAGGACCGCCTGGCCGGCGAGATGTCCCGCTACAACCCTGAAGTGGTCCTGCTGATGGAAGGCGCCAACGATCTGTACCATGAACAGGACAATCCGGAATTTGCCATTCTCTCGGTGGAACTGGCGCTCGATCGCATGGTCAGCATCGCCCAGGCTCGCGGGGTGACGGTGCTGCTGGCCACGTTGTCACCGCAGCGGAGCCCAGCGCCGCCGGGCACGGTGGCGCGTGACACCGTGGCGGCCATGATCCCGCTGGTGAACGATCGGATTCGCGCCGTGGCAGCCAGCCGTGGCGTGACGGTGGTGGATGTGTACGCCGCGATGGTGAACGACATCCCCACGATGATCAGCGGCGACAACCTCCACCCGACCGCGGGCGGCCTGCGCCGTATCGGCGAGACCTTCTTCGCGTCGATTCGCTCGGCGTTCGACGTCACGCCGACCGATGCCGTCAATCTGCTGTCGTCCGCCCCGCGAATCGGTTGGGAGGCCGGCCCTTCGCGCCTGGGCGGCATCGGAACACCGCTCCAGCCAGTGGCTGCGCCGCGCGTTCGGCGCCGGTGAGCCCGATCCACGCGGTGGTAATGAACAACTCGTCGAGATTCGCGCCGCCAAAGGCGCACTTCGTCGTTTGGGCCGCCGGTGTCGGCACCACCATGTCGAGGCGGCCGTCAGGCGCGTAACGGCGCACCGACGCGCCCTTCCACAAACACACCCACACGAAACCCTCGCCATCCACGATCAGGCCGTCGGGAAAACCATCCGCGGATGGAATCTCCACGAACGGACGCCGGTTGGTCAGCGTGCCGGTGGGCAGGTCGAAGTCAAACTGATCGACGCGCCCAGTCGGCGTGTCGATGTAGTACGCGGTCCGGCTGTCGAGGCTCCAATCGATGCCGTTCGACGTCGAGACCGGCGTGACCATCGGGTACACGGCCCCGTCGGGATCCAGCCGATAGAGCGTGCCGGCGTGGCGCACGCGGTGCATCCCCATCGTCCCGGCCCAGAAACGGCCCCGCGCATCCACGTAGCCGTCGTTCATCCGGTTGCCGGGGCGGTCGGCCTCCACCGCCGCCACCAGCGTGGTGGCGCCCGTCGCGGGGTCGGCGTGGTAGAAACCGCCGGCGGCCGCCAGCAACCAGTCGCCACCTTCGTACAACGCGACGGCGCCGACGGGCCACGGAAACTCCACCACCCGATCCAGGCCGGACACGGGATCGAACTCATGCACGTGTCCGCGCATGATGTCCACGAACAGCAGGCGCTGCCGGCGGTTATCCCACAACGGCCCTTCGCCAAGTTCGGTTCTGATGCCAGGGACCAGCGTCACGTCCACGGCGCTATGACCGGCCGGGGCCAGGCTTCTGCCCGTAATAGGCATCGTGGCCGTGTTTTCGATTGAAGTGCTTGTTGACGAGGTAGTCGGCAGGCGCCGGCGCATCGGGGGCGACGAGGCGCCGCAAACACTCCATGCGCGCGAGGTATTCGAGCACGGCGGCGCGCTCGACCGCGTCGGACGCGTCGCGGCCCCAGGTGAACGGGCCGTGGTTGGCGACGAGCGCGGCCGGCACGTCCTCGGGAGAGAGACCGAGCGTCTCGAACGCTTCAACGATCACGAGGCCGGTGTTCCGCTCGTAATCGGACTCGACCTCGTCGCGCGTCATCGGACGCGTGACCGGCACGCTTCCCCGGAAGTAGTCCGCGTGCGTGGTGCCCATGCACGCGACGGGCGTGCGCGCCTGCGCGAAGGCCGTGGCGAATTCGGAATGCGAGTGCGCGACGCCGCCGCACGAAAAGGCCCGATAGATCTCGTGGTGCGTCGGCGTGTCGGACGACGGCCGGAAGCGTGTGTCGAGCGGAAGACCGGTCTCGAGCGAGATCGGCACCATGTGCCCGGCGGTGAGCTCGCCGTACGGCACGCCGCTCGCCTTGATGACAAACAGCCCAGCGTCGCGGTCCACGCCAGACACATTGCCGAACGTCCCCATGACAAGGCCGCGCGCGACCAGATCGAGATTCGCGCGACAAACCTGCTCGCGCAGTGCTTCAGCCAACAGGCTCATCGGGTGTGGTCTCCATGGGCGCGCTCGCGAATCGCGAGCAGTCGTTTCATCAGCGTCGGGACGTCGGCCCGCGCGTCCGGCACGCCGCCGAACGAATCGTGCAACTCACGGTAGAGACGGTACAGATCATCGTACGCGCGGCGGGCCGCTGGATCGGGCAGATAACGCGTATCGGCAAGCGTCGTCATGCGCCGTTGCGCCGACTCGAAGTCGTCGTAGCCGCCGGCCTTCGAGCCGGCCGTGACGGCCGCCGCGATCGACGCACCCAGGGCCGGCGTCTGCGCCGAGCCCGCCAGCAGCATCGGGTAGCCGAGCACGTCCGCGTAGATCTGCATGAAGAGCGGGTTCTTCTCCGCGATGCCGCCGCAGGCGATCACGCGCTCGATTATCACGCCGCTCGCGTTGAGCCGCTCGATGATCGCCCGCGCCCCGAACGCCGTCGCCTCGATCAGCGCGCGGTAGATCTCCGCGCGCGCCGTGTGCAGGGTCTGGCCGACGATGAGCCCGGTGAGGCGCGCGTCCACCAAAATCGTGCGATTGCCGTTGTTCCAGTCGAGGGCGACCAGGCCCGATTCCCCTGGGACAAGACGCGCCGCGCCGGCCGAGAGCGCCGCGTGCATGGCCTCATCGCCGCCGCAGACCACCTCCACCCACCAGCGCAGCAAATCACCCACCGCGGATTGCCCGGCTTCGACGCCGTAGTACCCGGGCATGACCGAGCCGTTGACGGTGCCGCAGATGCCGGCCACGTTCGGCGCGTCTCCTGTCGCGGGCGTGATCGCGATGTCGCACGTGGACGTGCCGATGATCTTGACCAGCGTCCCGGTCGTGATCCCCGCGCCAATCGCCCCGTAGTGGGCATCAAACGCGCCCATGGCAATGGGAAGGCCCTCGGCGAGGCCAAACACCCCGGCCCATTCCGCGCACAGGGCGCCGGCCGGGCGATCGGACGGCCAGGCCTTGTCATAAAGGCGCGGGCGCAGCGCGGCCAGGCGCGGATCGAGGCGCGCCAGGAACTGCTCGGACGGCAGGCCACCCCACGTGTCCGAGTACATCGCCTTGTGCCCGGCCGCACACACCCCGCGCCGGACCGCGCCTGGCGTCGGCACACCGGCCAGGGCAGCGGGGATGTAATCGGCCAGTTCGACCCAACTCCCGGCCGCCGCGAACACATCGGGCGCGACCTTCAGGCAGCGCCAGATCTTCGACCAGAACCACTCGGAGGAGTACGTGCCGCCGATGACCGCCAGGTACTGCGGCGCATGCTCGCGCGCCATCGCCGTGATCGCGGCGGCCTCCTGCGCGCCGGTGTGGTCCTTCCAGAGCCACGCCTGCGCGGCCGGATGTCCTGTCCACTTCGGATCGAGCGCGAGCGGGCGCATGTTTTTGTCCACGGGGATTGGCGTCGATCCGGTCGTGTCCACGCCGATGCCAATGACGTGGTCCCGGGAGAACCCCGGGTCGACACCCGCGGCGGCGAGCGCGCCCGGCACCGCGGCCTTCAGGCCGGCGAGGTAATCGGCGGGATTCTGTCTCGCCAGATGCGGATCGTGCGCGTCGACGATCACGCCGCCCAGGCCGGTGGGGAACTCGAACACGCTCGTGCCGATGACGCGTCCGTCCGCGCAGTCCACGACAACCGCGCGGACCGAGCCCGTGCCGAAATCGAGGCCAATGGCGAAGGACCGCGCCGCCATCGGCTAGCCGACGAGGATCGGGCTGATGATGTCGAGGACGTCCGGGCCGGTGCCGGCCGATCGCGCCTGGTCGAGCTCGTCCTTTCTCGCGTAGATGCGCACCGCCTTCAGCGCGAGGTTCGCGAAGTTCACCATGCTGCGCTCCATGGCGCGCGTGGGGTCGTCGCGATACGTGAACTGGTCCTGGCTGTAGAAGCCGCGATAGTCGCGCACGAACGTGGTGAACAGGTAGTCCACCGACTCCGGGATGGAGATCGTGCCGAAGATCAGGTCCTGGTCGTTGCGGCCCTGGCGCGCGTCGTTGATGTCGAACTTGTGAATCGGGATGCCGGCGTACGCCGCCAAATCGCACGCGGTGGAGGCGGTCGTGCCTTCCATCTTCTGATGGCCATAGTCCACCGTCAGGCCACAGTTGGTGCCGCCGCAGATTTCGTTGACGCGGCGTGCCACCAGAATCGCCGACGCGGCGGTGGGCACAATCATGAACAGTTCGCGGGGCTCGTAGGGCTTGGGTTCGATCGCCAGCTTGATCCCGGCGGCGAGGCACGCGCGGTTGACGGTGACCAGCGCCTCGGTGAACCACTCCAGCGACTGCAGGTAGTCAATCTGGAAGTGATAGTCCGCGCCGTCCGAGCCCGGCCAGACGCTGAGGACCGGGATCTTCAGGGCCTTGCAGAGCTCAACCGCCTTGAGGATCTCGTCGAGCGCCGCCCGCCGCAGGGCGGGATCCGGATTGCACGGTCCGCCAAGCCGGAAGAGCGGATTCGTCCACGTGTTGATGTTGCACGCCGGAATCGTCAGGCCCAACTCGGCGAGAAACCCGCTCTGCGCGCGCTCGACGGCCTGCCAGTCGAGATCGCCGTTGAGCGTCTTTTCAAAGACGCTCTGGTGAATCTCGATGGCGTCGATGCCCGCGGCCTTCGTGCGCCGGCATTGCCCTTCGAAGGTATTGCCGAACGCCGCGTTATCCGAGTGATAGCCGAGCGGCGCGAACCGGTCGTAGAAGTCGCCGGCCGACCAATGGCCGACACTGTGGCGAATGTCGAGGCCCTTCAGGAATTCAACGGCGCGCGCCCGATCGAGCGGACCGGACTGGGCAAGGGCGAACGCGATTTGGTCTGAGGTGAAACGAGTCATCGGGGCTCCCCATTCATCGTATACCGCGGTCCTGGGGTCCTGGGGTCCTGAGGTCCTGAGGTCCTGAGGTCCCAAGCACGGTGGTCAGGAATTGACCTGCCGCGGCTCTGAAGGCGTCCGTCCACTCGTGGCCGCCGTCGAAGCGTTCGATCGTGTGCGGCACGCCGCGCGACTCAAGGAACGCCCTATCCTGCTCCACCCTGTCGCGTGAATACCATTCTTCCTTGTCGCCCACGCCGATCAGCACCTTCGGCCACGGCTGGCGCGGTGGCGCGCCCGCGGTCAACTCAGGCGGAATGTCGCCAGCCAGCGCAATGACGCCGGCCACCGGACGCGTGCCCATCAACGCCGCGCGATACGCCATCGCGACGCC
>JANLHE010000595.1 GCA_024653875.1 Acidobacteriota bacterium | reverse complement strand
TTCCAGTTCAAGGCCAACGGCGGCTACCGCATGCCGTGGGGCACGCAGGTGGGCGTGAACTTTGTCGCCAACTCGGGCCTCTTGAACACGACGTCGGTCTCGTATCAGGGTGTGCCGGTATTCGTGTTCGGCCGCGGCGACATGGGGCGCTCGCCCATGGTCAACTACACCGACCTGAACTTCACGCAGAACATCAGTCTGCCCCGCAACATGAACGTGCTGCTCCAGTTCAGCATCGACAACCTGTTCGATCAGGACACCGAGCTGACCAAGTACGCCACGAAGTACCGCGACGGACTCGTGTTGCCCAATGACGATGTCTTCTTCGCCGGCTTCGATACGACCGCGCGGGTAGCCGCGATGAAGTCGCCGGCCCGGCCGAACGACCAGTACGGCAAGGCGAACTCGTTCATGGGCGCCCGCAGCGCGCGGTTCTTCGCGAAGTTCACCTTCTAAGAGCGTGCGGCGGACCTAAAGGTCACGCCCTACGTTCTATTTGCTCGACGACACGCGGGTGGCGGGCTTCGGCCCGCCACCCTATTTTTTTGTCTATACTCGGAGGATGCTCCGATCGATTGGCATCGTCATCTGGATGGCCGCGATCGTGTGGGTGCCCGCGCCCGACGTCACCACCACGTTTTCGTGCGCCGCCGATCTGGGCGTGGGGCTCAAGAGCCGGCGCAAGTTCTGCGACATCATGATCAGCACCACGCCCAAGGACGGGGTGATGATGACCGTGCCCCCGCACCAGGGCGCGTCCACGCTGATGTTCGACCTGCACAACCGGTACACACCTCCGGGACAGGGCGCGACGGCCGAACAGATGTACGCGAAACACACCGCCGTGGTCGCGGTGCTGGATCAGAACGGCGCCGTGGTGGGACGGGCGGCCGTGTCGCGCGAACTGCGGACCGAGGTCGATATCTTCGACCGCGTGGCCGGCGGGGTGGGGCCCGGCGGGGCCATCGCGGTGGTGCCGGGGCGCGCGGAGGCCATCACGCTGCAGTTGCCGGAAGAGGTCACCGCCATCGCCGTGGTCGGCGTGAGTCTTGAGGCCCTGTCACTGAGCGCACAGGGCGTGTACACCGCGCCGGGCCGTCCGGTGGCGGTTGGGAGCAACTTCCGCATTGAATACACACGACGCTGACGTCCAGGATCTCATCATCGTTGGCGCCGGCCCGGTGGGGCTGGCGGCCGCCATCGGCGCCCGGCAGCGTGGCCTCTCCCACGTCGTGCTGGAGAAGGGCGCGCTGGTCAATTCCCTGGTGCACTATCCCGCCGCCATGGTGTTCTTCACCACGCCCGAGCTGATGGAAATCGGCGGGCTGCCCTTTGTCAGCCCCAACGACAAGCCCTCCAGGCTGGAAGCGCTCCGGTACTATCGGCGGGTCACCGATACCTACGCCCTGGACGTCCGGTTCGATGAGCCGGTCACGTCCCTGACCAGGGACCCGGATGGCACGTTCGTGGTGAGGTCGGTTCCCGCGCACGCCGCCCCGGTGGTGCGCAAGGCGCGGAGCGTCATCCTGGCCACGGGCGCGTACGACATCCCGAACCCGCTGGGCGTGCCCGGCGAGGACCTGCCGCATGTGTCGCACTTCTTCAACGAGCCGCATGTGAGCTTCCGCCGCGATGTGGTCGTGGTTGGCGGCAAGAACTCGGCCGCTGAAGCGGCGCTCGAACTGTATAGGGCCGGTGCGCGGGTGACGCTGGTGCATCACGCGCCGGAACTGAGCGAGTCGATCAAATACTGGGTTAAACCCGACATCGAGAATCGCGTCAAGGACGGCGCCATCCGCGCGCACTTCTCATCGAAGCTGATGGCGATCACGCCGGCACACGTGATGGTGC
>JANLHE010000464.1 GCA_024653875.1 Acidobacteriota bacterium | reverse complement strand
ACTGCGACCTGCCTTCGGTCGAAGACCGCGTGCGCGATCCGGAACTGTTCTATCGCGGTGTCTCACATCCGATTGTCGTCTTCGACGAGATTCACCAACTCAAGGACCCGACGCGGTTACTGAAGATCGGCGCCGATCGATTCCCTCACGTGAAGATCCTGGCGACGGGCTCCTCGACGCTCGCCGCGAGCAACACTTTCAGAGACACACTGACCGGCCGGAAGCGCACCGTTCACCTCTTGCCCGTGCTCTGGTCGGAGCTGAGCCTGTTCGGCGTGACACTTGAACGACGGCTGTTTCACGGCGGACTTCCGCAGGCGCTGCTCGCGCCCACCAAGTCTCCCGCGCTGTACCGCGAGTGGACCGACTCATTCTTCGCGCGAGACATCCAGCGCCTCTTCCGGTTCAGGGACGTCAATCGGTTCAGCGCCGTTGTGGAGTACGTCATGCGTCAGAGCGGCGGCCAGTTCGAGGTCACCAAGGCGGCGCGGGCACTTGGCATCAGCCGGCAGACCGTGGAAAGCCACATGCGCGCGCTCGAGATCACCAACGCCATCACACTCCTCCGGCCGTTCCACCGGGGGAGCGCCACCGAACTCGTCAAGATGCCGAAGGTCTACGCGTTCGATACGGGCTTCGTGAGCTTTGTCCGAGGCTGGGACCCGCTCAGACATGACGATCTCGGGGCCTTATGGGAGCACCTCGTGCTTGAACACCTGCAGGCCCACGCGCCTGACGCGCAGGTCCAGTACTGGCGCGACAAGTCAGGACGCGAAGTGGACATGGTCATCGCAAGGGACAGGGATGCAGTCGACGCAATCGAGTGTAAGTGGAGCGCCGATGCGTTTGACTCCTCGGCGCTGCGAGTCTTCCGATCGGCCCACCCGAAGGGCCGCAACTTCCTCGTCACGCCGGCGGCAGGCGTGCCGTATCAGAAGCGCTATGGGTCACTGGAAGTCACGATCTGCGAACCGTCAGGTCTGCTAGGCTGACTGCATGCGCGCATTGAAACGGATTCTGAAGGCCACCGGTCTGTCGATGGCGGCGCTCGCTGTTGTTGGCGCCGTGCTCTACCAGTTCTTCGGACTCCGCGTGGTCATCTACGGCGGAGGCACGCCTGGGCTCGCCTTCGTCGAGACCGCGAGCGCCCAGGCGGATGAAATCGAGCGCCATCGACAGGCGCAAGCCGGACCCGCAGCCTCCCCCGCGGCGGCGATGACGATGGTGCCGGATTGGTCGAATTTCCGGGGCCCGGCACGCGACGGCCACTACACCGCGCGCCCGATTCTCACCTCGTGGCCGAACGGTGCGCTGACACCGATGTGGAAGCAGCCGATCGGCGGCGGCTACGCGTCGTTCGTGACGGGCAGGCTCGGCAACATCGACCTCGCCTTCACGATCGAACAGCGCGGGCCGCAGGAAGTGGTGGCCGCCTACGATGTCGCCACCGGACGCGAGCGGTGGACATCCAAGTGGAATGGCGATTTCAGGGAGTTCATGGGCGGTGACGGCCCTCGCGCCACGCCGACCTTATTTGACGGCGTACTCTATGCCCAAGGCGCCGAGGGCGAGCTGCGCGCGCTCGACGCCGCCACGGGCCGCACGATCTGGCGCGCCAACATCCTCACCGATGCCGGCGCCACGAACATCCAGTGGGGCATGTCGGTCGCGCCGCTCGTGATCGACGGCACACTCGTCACGCTGCCCGGCGGCACCGGTGGCAAGTCCGTGGTCGCCTACAACCGCCTGACCGGCGCACGCGCCTGGTCCGCGCTCGACGACCGCGCGTCCTACTCATCACCGATGCTGGTCACGATTGACGGCGTTCGTCAGATCCTCATGGTGAGCGCGTCCCGCATCATGGGCCTCAACCCGTCCGACGGCGCGCTCCTCTGGGAGCACCCGTGGGTCACGATGTATGACGTCAACGCGGCGCAACCGATGGTCATCGGCGACAACCGCGTGTTCATGTCGTCAGGCTACGACCATGGCGCGGTCGTGCTGGAGATCGACATGAACGGCGCGCGGGGATCGGTGAAGGAGATCTGGCAGAACAACCGGATGAAGAACCAGTTCACCAGCTCGGTCTATCACGAGGGCTACATCTACGGCCTGGATGACAGCATCCTGGCGTGCGTCAGCGCCACCACGGGCGAACGCATCTGGAAGGGCGGCAGGTACGGCTACGGCCAGATCGCGCTCGCCAGCGGCCACATCATCGTGTTGACGGAAGACGGCGACCTGGCGCTCGTGCGCGCCACGCCGGAGAAGCACGACGAACTCGCGCGTTTTCCGGTGCTCGACGGCAAGACCTGGAACCACCCGGCGTTCTCCGACGGGCGCCTCCTCGTGCGCAACCTCAAAGAGATGGCCGCGTTCGATTTGCGCCGGTGATAGAGCGCGTTTCAGATCTCTGTAGACGGAGGGCACGGGCTTTAGCCCGTGCTGCACGCCCCGGGCTGAAGCCCGGGGCCTCCGTACGACTACACGCGTCTGAGAATCACTCTGGCGTGATGACGTTCAGCCCGCGCATGTACGGGCGCAGCACTTCGGGCACCACGATCGTGCCGTCCGCCTGCTGGTAGTTTTCAAGGATTGCCACCAGCGTGCGGCCGACGGCCAGGCCGGAGCCGTTCAGTGTGTGCGCCAGCTGCGTCTTGCCGGTGCCGTCGGGCCTGAAGCGAATCTGCGCGCGGCGCGCCTGGAAGCTCTCGGTGTTGGAACACGACGAGATCTCGCGATACGTGTTCTGGCTCGGCAGCCATACCTCGATGTCGTAGGTCTTCGCCGACGCAAACCCCATGTCTCCGGTGCACAACAGCACGCGGCGGTACGGCAAGCCCAGGCGCTCGAGCACCGTCTCCGCGTTGCGCGTCAGCTGCTCCAGTTCCTCGTGGGACTGCTCCGGCGTCGTGATCTTCACCAGCTCGACCTTGTCGAACTGATGCTGCCGGATGAGCCCGCGCACGTCCGCGCCGTACGAACCCGCCTCGCTGCGGAAACACGGGGTGTAGGCCGTGTACTTCAGCGGAAGCAGCCGGCCGTCGAGAATCTCCTCGCGGTGCAGGTTGGTGACGGGCACTTCCGCCGTGGGGATCAGGAACAGATCCCAATCGCCGGCGATGCGGAAGAGGTCCTGTTCGAACTTCGGCAGGTTGCCCGTGCCGGTCAGGGCCGCCCGGTTGACGAGAAACGGTGGCTGCACCTCGCGGTACCCATGCTCCACCGCATGGAGATCCAGCATGTAGTTGATCAACGCGCGTTCCAGCCGGGCGCCCGCGCCCAGCAGCACGGAGAACCGCGCGCCGGACATTCGGGTGGCGCGCTCGAAATCGAGGATCCCCAGCGCCACGCCAAGGTCCCAGTGCGGCTTGGGCGTGAACGCAAACGGTGGCGGCGTGCCCCAGCGGCGCACTTCGAGGTTCTCCTCGGCGGATGCGCCCACCGGCACGCTCTCGTGCGGCAGGTTCGGGAGCGTGAGCAACAGCGCGTCGCGCTGCGCCTCAATCGTCGCCAACTCGGCTTCCAACGCCTTGATGCGCGCGCCGCGTACTTTATTTTCAGCGAACACCGCGCTCGGATCTTCGCCGGCCTTCTTGGCGCGAGCCACGGCGTCGCCCGACGCGTTCTGATCCCGCTTCAGCCCCTCGACCTCCGGGAGCATCCGCCGGCGGGCCGCCTCGAGGCCGGCCAGTGCCGCCAGGTCCGCGGACGGATCCATCCCGCGACTGCGCAGGCGCGCGTCCACCAACTCGGGATTGTCTCGGACAAAGACGGGGTCCAGCATCTCTTCATGCTATACCGCCACCTTGGGCCGGTGCGATACGATGGCAGGCAATGACCCAGGCCGTCCGCAAAGCCATCTTCCCCGCCGCCGGATTGGGCACCCGTTTCCTGCCGGCCACGAAGGCGCAGCCGAAGGAAATGCTGCCGCTGGTGGACAAGCCAATCATCCAGTACGGCGTGGAAGAGGCCGTTGCCTCCGGCGTTGAGAACATCATCATCGTCACCGGCCGGGGGAAAAATGCCATTGAAGACCACTTCGATGTGGCCTTCGAGCTCGAGTCGTTCCTGGAGGCCCGGGGCAAGACCGACCTGCTGGCGGAAATTCGCAAGATTTCAGACCTGATTAACGTCGCATACGTCCGCCAGGGGGAGCCCCTCGGCCTGGGACATGCGGTGCTGATGACGGCGCCGCTGGTGGGCGACGAGCCCTTCGCGGTCGTCCTCGCAGACGACGTGATCGATGCGACTCCGCCGGCCCTGGCGCAGATGATCAAGGTGTACGAGGAGGTGGACGGGCCGGTCGTCCTGGTGGAACGGGTGCCGCCCGATCAGGTCTCCAATTACGGAGTGATCGCGGCGGAGACGATTCGCCCCGGCGTGTATCGCATCACCGACCTGGTGGAAAAGCCGCCGCGGGATCAGGCGCCGTCGGATCTCGCGATCATCGGACGCTACATCCTGACGCCGGATATCTTCGACGCGCTCCGCGCCATCAAGGAAGATCGCACGGGCGAAATTCAACTGACAAACGGGTTGAAGCACCTGCTGAAGTCGCGGCCGATTTATGCGTGCGAAGTGACGGGCGTCCGGCACGACACGGG
>JANLHE010000459.1 GCA_024653875.1 Acidobacteriota bacterium | reverse complement strand
GCTTCGATGGCCGGTGGGCGGACGCGGCAAGCGCGGAGGGATCCGAGTGATCTACTACCTCCGCACGTCACTCGGTGAGGTGTGGATGTTGACGGCCTACAAGAAGAACGTTGTGGACAGCATTCCAGCGCGTGTGCTCAGGAAGATCAGGGACGAAATCGATGACAAAGGGAAAACGTAATGCCGGCCTGGAGATTCTCGAGGGGCTTCGGCAACTCAAGCGGGGAGAGCATGGCCGCGTCTCCACAGTGCCTTCGGTTGAATCGGTTCGAGCGAAGACGGGCCTGTCCCAGGTTCGATTTGCCGAACTCCTTGGGGTCTCCGTGCGAACTTTGCAGGAATGGGAACAGGGTCGTCGCGCGCCATCGGGCGCCGCGCGGACCCTCCTGTTAATTGCAGCCAGGAACCCGCGCGCGCTGCTCGAAGTTGCTTGACGATCGATTCGACGGCGGCTTCGATGAACAGGGGTTCGGCGATGCGGTCACGATGGGATAATACTTACTGTGCCGGGTGTTGACACGCCCTCGACTTGGTTATCCGTTGGGAGGATTCGGATTGATCGTGCCAACCCTGCCCTGTGAGCTTCTCGTACTTGTCCGTCATGGCGAAAGTGCCCGCAACGCGGCAAGGCGTGGCAACGTGTTCTTTCCAGACGAAGCGTCCAGAACTGCGTTCATGGGGCAGCCAGACCCGGCAACGCCGTTGACCGATGAAGGCATCGTGCAGGCTCGTGAGCTGGGTGTTCGCCTTCGGGAGGCCTACGGGAGCTTCGATATCGCTTTCGATTCAGGCTACCGGCGAACAAAGGACACACTGACCGTCGCGTTGGAGGCATGGCCGGATGCCGAGCGGCTGCGCATTGAGCGCCGTTCGCACTTCCTCCTGCGTGAGCGTGATACAGGCTATGCCGTCAACATGACGACCGCCGAGGCGTCGGCGGCGTTCCCGTGGCTCCAGGACTACTGGTGCGCCGAGGGTCCGTTCGTCGCGCGACCACCGGGCGGCGAGAGTCTCGCGGAGGTGGCCGCGAGGGTTCAGCAGTTTCTCGAGTTGCATCGCGACGCACTTGCCGGGAGGCGAGTACTCCTTGTGACTCACGCTGGAACCCTGCGGATGTTCAGGTTTCTGCTTGAGGGCTGGAGTCACGAAGAGGTTGAGCGGCGGCTGCGCGACGATCCCATGGATAACTGTCTGGTGATGGCCTACGGACGATAGCGTCGATGAACAGGGGTTCGGCGATGCAGTCACGGCGGCGCGCAGGGCGCTACTTGAACAGGTCGTCGAACGCCTTGCGCGCGGACGACTCGGACGTGGTCACGGTGGTCGAGCCGGTTTCCTTTTCGACCCGCGTGACGGGGACGAATTTCGGGCAGTCGTTGCGCACGCCTTTGGGGCTCACGCGGGCGGGTATCGTTTCGCGGCATTCGAATCGCGCGCCCGGGTCGAACGACTGGCACTGGTTGCAGGCGTGCAGGTCGACACCACACTTGGCGCACGTACTGAGAGATCCAATCGTGCCGGCTTCGATCGTGCCGCACCGGGCGCAGCGGACGACCTCGGTGAAGGCCATCATGTTCATCTTCTTCGGGTCGCGCGGAATGCGCGGGTCAATGGGCTCTCGGGCTTTCTGTGACGATGCCGGCCGGCGCTCCGAGCTCCCGCTGTCCTGGTACCCGCGCTGCCGGTATTTTTGATCGGACATCTACCGCCCTCCCTTCTACGCCGCCTCGTGCGGCTGAATGTCGCGGGCAATCCGTTGGGCGGACGCGCGCGATGCCACGTCCAGGTCGTACGCCGCCTGGAGGTTCATCCAGAACTGCGGGGTCATCCCGAAAAAGCGAGCCAGGCGCAGGGCGGTATCGGCCGTAATGCTGCGCCTGCCGTTCACGATTTCGCTCATGCGCGTCACCGGGACTTTCAGCTCCCTGGCGAGGGCGTTGATGCTCAACTCGTGCGGGACCATGAGGTCTTCACGCAGGATCTCTCCAGGATGGACCGGTGGCAACTGTCGCGGGGCCTTCATGGTGTCATCCTCTCTTTTCGTTCATCGAGCCTCAGTGGTAGTCCACGATTTCCACGTCGTAGGCATCGCCATCGCGCCACACGAAGCAGATTCGATACTGGTCGTTGACCCTGATGCTGTGCTGGCCACGCCGGTCTCCCGACAAAGCCTCCAGCCGGTTCCCAGGGAAGACGGCCAGGTCGCCAAGCTGAGTTGCCGCGTTCAATTACTGCAGCTTGCGCTGCGCGACCCGGGCGACGTTCGCGAGACGCCGACTGCGACCACCCTCAACGAGCGCCTCGGCCTCACGATCACGAAAGGTCCGTATCACCCATCGCCAAGGTATAACGCCGAGCGTTATAGGTCAAGGGCTGCTCCCGGGGTTGCGGCACGGGACCTCAGGGCCCAGGACCCCAGGACCGACGATGTTCGTGATGTGAATTTTGGAGCCGGCGAC
>JANLHE010000566.1 GCA_024653875.1 Acidobacteriota bacterium | reverse complement strand
TTCCACCACCAACCGCTCCACCAGCACCTGGTCGTCGCCGCCTGAGCTCTTGAGCGCCAGGTCCGTGCGCAACAGCGCGTCAAGCGCGGGCTTCACGCGATCCTCGTCCGACTGCGCCAGCTGATTCGACACCCACCACCGCAACTGCCCGACGATGCCGTGCGGCGAATCGCCGCGATCAAATCGCAGCGCCACCTCCCGCAGCGCGCGCGCGGCGTCGCCGGCGCCAATCGCGTTCGTGACCGCCCAGTCATCCTGCACCGTCGCCGCGTCGGTGGACACCTCATCGGCGTCGGCGCCGGTGATCGTCGTCCGATCGCCCACGAACAGCAGGAGCCGCTCGAGGTCGCCGCGCAGCTTCGAGATGTCGCCGCCCGATCGCTCGACCAGCACCTTCAACGCGGCCGCGTCGATCGTGCGCCCCTCGCGCACCATCTCTTCCTGCACGAACTTTCGCGCCTGAGCCTGCGCGTCAGTGACACCGGCCTGGCCGGACCGCGGCTCCGCGCGAATCCCGCCGAACGTGACGACGCTGGCGTGCTTGTCGAGCCACTTGGTGAAGCGGCGCGTGCGATCGATCTCGGTGGCCACGAACACCAGCGTCGCAAAGTCCGACGGCGCGGCCACGTACTCTTCCAGGGCCGTGAAGTCGGTGGCGGCCGCGTCACCGTCGCCTGACTCGTCCTCCTCGACCTCCTCCTCGCTCGCCTTCCCGGCGCGCTTCGGTTTCAGCAACCGTTCCGCGCGCATGACGATAACGATGCGGCGGTCGCCGAGCATGGGCAGGCTGCGGCAGGCCGCGGCAATCTCGACGGGCGTGCCGCCCGCCTCCGTGGCGTAGACCCGATCGACCGCAAAGGGCCGATCGGCGGCGTCGATGGTGCCCTCCACGGCGTCCACCATGCGGTCCACGAGTTTGACGTCCTCGCCCAGGAACACGTACACGCGGGCAAGCGTCCCGGCCGCGAGGTGTTTGCGCAGGGCCGCGGGATCCAGATTGGGCACGGAGTTCCTAGAACGCCTCGAGGATGGACGTCACGACCGAACGCGCGAAGTTCTGCGAGAGACGCTCCATCGCGTTCGCGTTCTGGCCGAAAAACGCGGTGACGTCGGTCCCGGTCGCGCTTGTCGGTTCGTACTCCTCGCGGAACTGCATCGAGGCATTCGACCAGAGAACCTTGTTGTCGCGCACATCGCGGAACTCGAACGACGCCGTGACGATCAGGGCCACGCGCGACGCCTGGCTGCCGGCCGTGTAGGCGGTGTTGTCCAGGCGCACGCTGGTGATGGTGCCCGTGAGAATGGCGTCCACGTTGTTGACGTCCGGCTGCACCCGGTACTTGCCGCGGCTGCCGAACTCCGTCCGCACGCGATCGGTCAGCACGCGGTCGATGTCGAAGACCGCGGTCTGGTTGACGAAGGCCGGCACGCCGACGACCTGAATGTAGGCCGGCAAAAACGAGCCCCGGCCCGACAGCGCGTACCCGCAGCCGGATGCCGCGGTGAGCGCGCCCAGAGCGGCGCACGCAAGGAGGATTTGCTTCATCTGTTCCCTTCGGCGCGGCTCAAGCCACGCCCTACGTTCATCACCGGCGCGGCTCACGCCACGCCTACGCCTACTTCACCACAATACTGACCAGCCGCCCCTTGGCGACGATGACCTTGACGATCTGCTTGCCGGCCACGTGCAGGCCAATCGTCGGCGACGCAATCGCGGCGGCCTCGATGTCCAGATCGCTGGCATCGGCCGGCACGGTGACGCGGCCGCGCACCTTGCCGTTGATCTGCACCGGGATCTCGATGGACTCGTCGCGGGCGGCGTCTTCGTCCCACGCGGGCCAGCCGGCCGCCACCACGCCGCCGGCATGACCCAGATGCTCCCACAACTCCTCGCACATGTGCGGGGTGAAGGGCGACAGCATCAGAACCAGCGCTTCGATGGCTTCGCGCAGCACGGCCGCGGTTTCCGGGCGCTCCACCACCGCCGGGAGCTCATCGTCCACGCCGAGCGGGCGGACGCCGCGGACCTCGCAGAAGGGATAGAGGTCGTTGACCAGCTCCATCAGCGCGGCGACGGCCGTGTTGAGGTGCACGCGGGGATCGATGTCCTGGGTCACGCGGCGGATCGTGCTGTGGGTCTTGCGCCGCATCGCCCGCTCCGCGTCGTCAAACGCCAGGCCGGTCACGGCCGGCGCCTGGCGCAGCGCGGCCGACAGGTGCTCCACGAGGCGCCACACCCGGTTCAGGAAGCGGAACGCGCCTTCCAGGCCCGTGTCCGTCCACTCCACTTCCTTCTCCGGCGGCGCGACGAACATGACGTACAACCGGAGCGCGTCGGCGCCGAACTGCTCGATCATGTCGTCCGGATCGACCACGTTGCCCTTGGACTTCGACATGACGGCACCGTGACGCAGCACCATGCCCTGCGTCAGCAGGCGGGTGAACGGCTCGTCGATGGTGACGAGCCCGATGTCGCGAAACACCCGGCTGAAGAAGCGCGAATAGATGAGGTGCAAGATCGCGTGTTCGACGCCGCCGCTGTAGAAATCAACCGGGCCCCAGTAGGCCACCTTCGCCGGATCGAACGGCAGGGTGTCGTTGTGCGGATCGCAGAACCGGTAGAAGTACCACGACGAGTCCACGAACGTGTCCATCGTGTCCGTCTCGCGCCGCGCGGCGCCGCCGCACTTCGGACACGCCACGTTGACGAACTCCGGCACCTGCGCCAGCGGCGAATCGCCGCGGCCGGTGAAGTCGGTCACCTGCGGCAGTTTCACCGGCAGGTCCTTGTCCGGCACCGGCACCATGCCGCAGGCCGGACAGTGGATGATCGGAATCGGCGTGCCCCAGTACCGCTGGCGGGAGATGCCCCAGTCCTTCAGGCGGTACTGGACGGTGCCTTCACCGACGCCGCGGGCGGCGGCATCGGCCGTCATCCTGCGATTGGCTTCGGCCCACGGCAGGCCGTTCCAGGCGCCAGACTCCACCAGCACGCCGTCGCCGGCGTAGGCCTCGGTCATCGCGTCGGCGGTGAGTCCGTGCCCTTCGGGCTGAATCACGACGCGAATCGGCAGGTTGTACTTGCGCGCGAACTCGAAGTCGCGCTGGTCGTGCCCGGGCACGCCCATGACCGCGCCCGTGCCGTA
>JANLHE010000564.1 GCA_024653875.1 Acidobacteriota bacterium | reverse complement strand
CCACGAGGCGGTTCACATGCCCGATCCGTTCGACCCGGCGTCGTTGATCTTCGACTGGTCTGGCTTCGGTCCTCACGCCCAGGTCCGCCCGGCGCGAGTGCTGGTGAACGATGAGACACTCCGCGATGGGCTGCAAAGTCCATCCGTTACCGACCCTCCAATCGAGACCAAGGTCCGGATCGTCAGGCTGATGAGCGCGCTGCGCATCGAGTGCGCAAGCCTGGGACTGCCCGGCGCGGGTCCGCGCCAGATGGCGGACGTGGTGCACCTTGCCGGAACCGTCGCCGACGAACGCCTGCCGTTGCAGCCCAATTGCGGCGGCCGCACGGTCCCCGACGACGTCCGCGCGATCATCGAGGTGGCGCACAGGACCGGACGCGCTATTGAAGCGTGCCTGTTCATCGGCAGCAGTCCCATCCGGCAGTACGCGGAATCGTGGGACCTGCACGAGATGGCGGCGCGCAGCGCCGCGGCTGTACGACTGGCCGTTCGTGAAGGACTGCCTGTCACCTACATCACCGAGGACACGGCCCGATCGCGGCCGGCGGATCTTCAGGAACTGATCGGCGCCGCGGTCGGCGCCGGCGCATCGCGCGTGTGCCTGTGCGACACGGTCGGTGGCGCGGTCCCGGCAGGCGTCATGAACCTGGTCGGATGGGTCAGGTCGGTACTCGATCGGATGGGCGGGAACGTCGAGATCGACTGGCACGGGCATCGGGACCGCGGCCTGGGCCTGGCCAATACGCTCGCGGCGATGGAGGCCGGCGCCACGCGCCTGCATGGCACGGCGCTCGGCATCGGCGAGCGCGCCGGCAACACCGCGACCGAGCAGATTCTCGTCAACCTCGAGCTGCTCGGCATTGGCCATCGCGATCTGTCGCCGCTTCCCGAGTACGTCGAGACCGTCACCCAGGCGTTCGGCGTCGACATTCCCCCGGGTCAGCCGATCGTTGGACGTGACGCGTTTCGAACCGCGGCCGGAGTCCACGCGGCCGCGATCGCGAAGGCGCAGCAACGAGGCGACGGGTGGCTGGCCGACCACGTCTACTCGGGAGTGCCCGCGAGTTGGCTGGGCCGCCGCCAGGAGATCGAGATCGGCCCGCTCTCAGGTACGTCGAACGTCGTGCACTTCCTTCGGGCGCACGGATTAGACGACCATCCACAAACCGTCGCCGCCGTCCTCGACGCCGCCAAGCATTCACAACGCGTGCTCACCGAGCAGGTCGTACGCATGGTTGTTCAGGCTGTGGAGGCGGACTCGTGAGCGGTTCGTCCGTCTTCGATTGGCCGGAGCTGGATGCCGGCAATTACTTCGTCTCGACCTACCCGCCGTTCTCCTGCTGGACGCCGCAGGCCGTGATGGACGTGCGCCGGTGGCTCGAACAACCGTCCGACGCTGGCGGGTCGCGACCACTCGGTTTGTACGTGCACATACCGTTCTGCGCCGACCGGTGTGACTACTGCTACTACCTGTCGCACGACGATCGCTTCGGGGACGTGGACGCGTACCTGTCCGCGCTGACCGGCGAGCTCTCGCTCTACAGCCGGACGCCGGCGCTGGCCGGTCGGCCGATTGCATTCGTGTACGTCGGCGGCGGCACGCCATCGATGCTGTCGACCGCCCGCCTCCGCTCGCTCTTCGAGGGGCTCCAGCGACTGGCACCGTGGACGCACGCTCGTGAAGTGTCGTTCGAGTGCGCGCCCAGGAGCGTGACCGGCGACAAGGTCCGCCTGCTGCGCGATGCCGGTGTCACGCGCGTCAGCCTTGGCGTCCAGCAGATGGACGACCGCGTCCTGAGGGCCAACGGGCGCGTGCATCTCGTGGCCGACGTCGAGCACGCCTACGGGGCAATCCGTCGGGCTGGCTTCGACGTCGTCAACCTCGACCTGATCGTGGGCCTCGTGGAAGAAACCGACGCGTCCTTCTTCGCGAGCCTCGATCGCGTCATCGGCCTCGAGCCTGACAGCATCACCATCTATCAACTCGAGATTCCGCTCAATACGCCCCTGTACCGCGCGATGCACCTGGAGGGATCCGGCGTGCATCCGGCGCCGTGGGACGTCAAACACGCACGGTTGAAGGCGGCACTGTCCCGGCTCGAAGCGGCGGGGTATACCGTGCGCAGCGCGTATACCGCGGTGCGCGATCCCGATCGGCACCGGTTCGTCTATCAGGACGAACAGTATCGCGGCGCCGATCTGCTCGGGCTCGGCGCGTCAGCCTTCTCCTGCCTGGACGGCATCAACCAGCAAAACCTGGCCTCGCTTGGCGCCTATCTCGGCGCGCGCGCGAAGGGTGAACTGCCGTTGTGGCGCGCCTACTCGCTCAGCGCGAAGGAGAGGCTGGTCAGGGAGTTTATCCTCCAACTGAAGCTGGGAGCCGCTTCGGGTGCCGCCTTCCGCGGCAAGTTCGGAGTGGACGTATTCGACGTGTTCGCCGAGCCACTCGCCGAGGGCCGGCGGCGCGGCTGGTTCGATCTCGGCGACGACGTCATCGTCACGCGCGACGGTCTCCTTCAAATAGACCGGCTGCTCCCCGCGTTCTACCT
>JANLHE010000553.1 GCA_024653875.1 Acidobacteriota bacterium | reverse complement strand
GGCAAGACCGTCACCCGCGCCGAGGGCGGTTTTGAATTCGGCACGGTGCGCTACAAACTCGTCGACCTGCCTGGCACGTACTCGCTGCTCTCCGCGTCGTCAGACGAGGAGATCGCGCGCGACTTCCTGCTCTTCGGCAACCCCGACGCCACCATCGTGGTCATTGACGCGACCGCGATCGAGCGCAACCTCAACCTGGTGCTGCAGGTGCTCGAGATCACCAGCCGCGTGGTCATCGCGGTCAACCTGATGGATGAGGCCAAGCGCAAACGCATCGAGGTGGACGTGCGCAGCCTCTCGCGCGATCTCGGCGTGCCGGCGGTGGGCATCACGGCGCGCACCGGCGACGGCATTCATGCTCTTCTGGAAGCCGTGGCCGGCGTGTCATCCGGTGAGGTCAAGACGTCACCGCTGCGCGTCACCGGCACGCCAGAGTTTCATCGCGCGATCTCGGAGCTGGTGCCGCTCATCGAATCACTCGCCCCCGGCGTGCCGAATGCGCGCTGGATTGCGATTCGCCTGCTGGACGGCGACGCCGAGGTGGAACAGGCGCTCACCTCCGGCCGGCTGGTCGAGCTGACCGCCGCGCAACAGCAGGCGGCCCAGCGCTTCAGCGGCAAGATCGCCCTGCAGGGGGCGCAGTAATGCCGGCGGACGCCGCACAGGTCCTGCGCCGCGCCGCCGAGTTGCGCGCCACGCTCAGTACGCAGTTCCGCGACGAAACGGTGAAGTCCATTTACGCCGAGGCCGAACGCGTGGCCCGGCGCGCGTCCCACTCGGCCGGCACCGCGCGGTACGACTTCGATCAACGCATCGACCGCCTCGTCACCTCGCCCGTCTTCGGGCTCCCCATCATGGCCCTGCTCCTGGCCATCGTCTTCTGGCTGACGGTGGCGGGCGCCAACGTGCCGTCGGCGATGCTGGCCCAGTTCTTCTTCTGGATCGAGGACCACGGCGCCGCCGGCTTTGACGCGCTGGGCGCGCCGTGGTGGCTCACGGGCTTGGTGTGGCACGGCGTCTATCGCGGCCTGGCGTGGGTCATCAGCGTGATGCTGCCACCGATGGCGATCTTTTTCCCCCTCTTCACGATGCTCGAGGACCTCGGCTACCTCCCGCGCGTCGCGTTCAACCTCGACTTCCTCTTCAAGTCCGCCGGCGCCCACGGCAAGCAGGCCCTGACGATGGCGATGGGGTTCGGATGCAATGCGGCGGGCATCATCGCCACCCGCGTGATCGATTCGCCGCGTGAGCGGCTGGTCGCAATCCTCACCAATAATTTCGTGCCGTGCAACGGACGCTTCCCAACCCTGATCCTGCTGGCGACGATTTTTGTCGGCCCGCTCGTGCCCACGGCCGCGGCCTCGTTGGCAGCGGCAGGCGCGGTGGTCGGCGTGGTGATCATCGGCGTCATCTTCACGCTGGCCGTATCCTGGCTGCTCTCGCACACCATGCTCAAGGGCGAGGCGTCCGCGTTCACGCTGGAGCTGCCGCCGTACCGCCGGCCCGGCGTGCTGCGCATTCTGTACACGTCGCTGATTGATCGCACGCTCTTCGTGCTGTGGCGCGCGGTGCTCACGGCGGCGCCGGCCGGCGCCGTGATCTGGATCCTCGGCAACATCATCGTCGGTGACGCGTCGCTGGCGCGGCACATCGCCAACGGCCTCAACCCGCTCGGTCACGCCATCGGCCTGGATGGCGTCATCCTGCTGGCGTACATCATCGCCATCCCGGCCAACGAAATCGTGGTGCCCACGCTGTTGATGGTCTACCTGGGGACGGGCATGATGACCGATGACGTGTCCCTGGAGGAGATTAAGCGCCTCCTGGTCACCGAGCATGGCTGGACGCTGTTGACGGCCCTGAACCTGATGTTGTTCTCGCTGCTGCACAACCCGTGCGCGACGACGATCATCACGATCTACAAGGAGACGCTCAGCCTCAAGTGGACGACGGTCGGGACGCTGCT
>JANLHE010000549.1 GCA_024653875.1 Acidobacteriota bacterium | reverse complement strand
GACATCTCCTAAGAAACTGTCCCCTCAACGAGCTCGCCGGTCGCGCGGGTGACGAGATCGAATCCGAGGTGGGTCGCGCGCTGACGTAAGCGGCGGACGACGTGGGCGCGGTGCTGGGCATCGTAGGCATCGGCGCCCGGGTCGGCGTACACGAGGTGGTCTTTTAAGGTCCGATAGACGAGGATCGCGAGTTTGCGCGCCGTAGCGGTGATCGCTTTCGCTTTGCCGATGCGGAACGCCAAGCGCCGATAAAAGGCGCCGAGGGCCGTCTGCGTGCGGCTGAGCGTCATCGCGGCGAGCCGCAGGGTGGCGGCGGCGCGATTGGCCGACGGCTGGGTCCGGCTGCTGAGCAGCCGGCCGCCGGAGATGCGGTTGTTGGGCGCGAGCGTCAGCCAGGACGTGAACTGTTGTTCCGTCGGCCAGCGCGTCATGTCCGTGCCGATTTCAGAGAGCAGGCGGAGCGCACGATAGGGGCCAATGCCATCGATTTGCGATAGATCCACGCCGGTGAGCTGGTGGAGTGGCGTGCGGATGTCGAACTGCGGTTCATTGTCGCGCGGGTGTGCGCGGCGCCGCGCCGGGGGCAGGGCCGTCGTGGGCGCGGCGACCCGCGCGCTGAGCTGTTGCAGGTGGCGCTCGATGGCCGCATCCCCGGCGGTGAGCTGGCGCTGATACATGTCGAAGATCTCGAGGTTTTGTTGGAGCACGAAGACGTGCTCCGGGCGGTAATTACCGGTGAGCGCGGCGACGAGTTCCGTCTCGGAGGCGTGACACCGACGGTCACGATGCTGCGCGAGGTGGTGCGGATCGCGCTGCCCCGCCACGATGTCGCGCAGGATGCGCAGGCCGGTGACGCCGGTGATGTCGCTCACCACGAGCGGCAACTGGACGTTCATCTGGACTAAGGCCTTTTGCATCCGCTGGATGATCGCGCCCGTACTTTCGATGAGGGTCGCGCGATGGCGCAGGTAGGCGCGGAGCGTGACGATGTCGTCGGCGGGTCGGAAGCTGCCGTGCAGCAGCCCGAGGATGTGGAGATCGCGGAGCCATTCACAGTCGGCGACGTCGCTCTTGCGGCCGTGGACGTGCTTGATGTGGCGGGCGTTGACGAGGACCACGGTGAAGCCGCGAGCCTCGAGGATCTCGAAGATCGGGATCCAGTAGACGCCGGTGGCTTCCATCGCGACGTGGGTGACGCGACAGGCGGTGAGCCAGTCGGCCAGGCGCTGGAGATCACCGGTAAAGGTCGCGAATGATCGCACGGGGGTCGGATCACGATCGGCGGGCACGGCGACGAAATGTTCGGCGGACCCGCAATCGATGCCGGCCGCGTGCGGGTTGAGGTGTTCCAAGACCGAGGGCGAGACGCGAGGCGTCGGGACGTGACGACGACGGGGACGTTGCATGGGAGGCTCCTGTAGACTAAGGGTGACCTCCGGGAACAGGCATGCGGATGAATGGCAATCTCCTAAACGGGATCACGTCGCTCACACGGCGTGTCACCAATGACGATGCCGCGAATCCCCGGGCCACGCTTCTAAACGGACGCACAGGTACCAGTGATGAAGTCGGCCTCGGTTCCCGGAGGCCCATGATTGTACCGCCAGGCGGATCCCACAGTTTCT
>JANLHE010000541.1 GCA_024653875.1 Acidobacteriota bacterium | reverse complement strand
CTCGCCCTCAACCAGGCGCCAGACGACATCCGGATGGGGCGCCAGACGGGTGGTGAGGGTGGGGACGTCCATAAAGCTTCAATTCCGCGCAAAACCGCTGTCGGGCTGGAAAACTGTGTCCGAGAAGGTGCGTAGACATCTTACGGGTGGAGATCCACCAGGTCAACGCGATCGGGAGTTGCAGGATCTAAGTCATTGATTAATAATAACTTAGTACGTGTTAGCCGGCATTTTGGCTCCACAGGGCCAGGAGGCGGCTGGTCGGGAAATCGTCCGGGAATCCTCTCGGGACTGTTGCCGTACGCCCAGCTGTCGATATATGACTATAAGTGACATGAGTCCGCAGAAATTGGTGGCAGTTGCCCTACTGGGCGTCATGTCGATGGCGCCCGTCGTCGCGCTGGCGCAGGTGCAGCCGGCGGTGGGTACCGCCGCGCGGGCCGCGCAGGCCCAATTGCAGGTCGTGCCGACCGGTCCGCTGACAGCCACCACGAAGGCGGCGGCCGCGGTACGGGCCTCGCGCATGGCCCAGGCCAATGCCGCCCGCGGCGCCGCCGGTGCCGCCTCGGCGGCCGGCGCCCGAAGCACCTCGGTGGTCGGGTACCTCTGGACCGCGAACAACGCGGCGATCACCGATGCCACGGTTCAACTTCGCAACACCGTGACCGGTCAAATCGACATGTTCACGCGCACGAACTCGGTTGGCGAGTTCATCTTCAATAACGTCGACACGGGGGCGTACGTCATTGAGTACACGACGGATTCGGCCGGCCGCCTCCTGGCCCTCGGGCACCCGTTCACCGTCGCGCCCGGCGAGACGATCGCGACCTTTGTCCGGCTCTCGAGCGCGCTGCCTGCGGTCCTGCCGGACGTGGCCGGCAACGTGGCCGCGTCGGCGCTGCAGACGGTCGCCAGCGCCGGCGTCACCACCGTCGTCACGCCCCTTGCGCCCGTGGAAGTGCAGCCACCGCCGCCCGCCTCCAGCGTGCGCTGACGCTGTTTGCCCGTAGAGAGTGACCGGACCGACCGACATGTTTGGAGATCGCAACAACGTCCTGATTGAGCCACCGGCCGCGCCAGCGACGCCGGTGTCAGGCCTGCCCGGTGCCCCCGGTTCGGCGGACGGCGAGATCCACCTGCTCGATCGCCTGAGCGTGCTCTACCGCTACCGCAAGATCGTGCTGTCGGTCATCCTCGTCGTGATGGTCGCCGGCACGGTGCAGACGCTGACCACCACCGCGGAATATCTTTCGACGAGCACGGTGCGGATCGATGACGACCGGATGGCCTCCCCGGGCTTCCAGATGAACGCCGAGTACATCTACGGCGAGGCCGAATCGCAGCTGGCCACCGAGATGGAGATTCTCCGCAGCCGCGACCTGATCAAGTCGATCGTCGTGCCGCTCGATCTGGCCAACAACACGGAATTCAACGGGCAGGACCCCTCGCCCAACGGCATCGGCGCGGCGTTGTCCTCGATGCGCGCGCGGGTCATGCGGCCCATCACGGCGCTGCTGGGCGGCGGGTCCGGCGAGGGATCGGGCACGGCCGCGCCGGCGTCCGCCGAGAGCGCCACCGACGCCAGGGTCGATCAACTGGTCAGCGAGTTCCTCACGCACCTGAAGGTGGACCGCGAGGGCGAGGGCCGGCTGGTGGCCATCAGCGTCGAGTCCCGCGACCCGCAGTTCGCCGCCAGGGCCGCCAACACGCTGGCGCAGACCTATCGGGACCAGAACCTCAGGCGCAAGACCGGCCAGCTCGACGCCACGCTCGACAGCTTGAACCAGCAGATCGCGGCCATCGACAAGCGAATCGGGGAACGCCGGCAGCAACTGAACGACTACCGTCGCGATGAGAATGCCTCGCAGCTGGCGGACCCCTCGGCGCTCAACAACATGCGGCTGACGCTGTTGACGGAAATGACGCGCCTGACCTTCACGCGCGAGCAGGCGGAGCGCGACTACAACAGCATCAAGGACGTGTCGCTCAACAGCCCGGACATCGATGGATTTCCGTCGATGAGCAACAACGCGGAGGTGCTGCGGCTCAAGCGCGAGGTCCAGGCGATGAAGACGGACCTTGAGTCGAAACGGCAGGCGAACGGCTGGGGACCGAATCACCCGAACGTGACGAACCAGTTGGCGGCCATCTCCCAGAAGGAAGCGGAACTGGAAAGCGCCCGCAAGCTGGTCGTGACATCCCTGAACCGGGCCCTCATGCTCGCGCGGGCCACCGAACAGGCGCAGCGCCAGTCGCTGAACGAAGTCGAGCGGCAGCAGGCGGAACTCAGCACCAAGGGCATCGGCTACGCGGACATCGAAAACCTGCTGAAGGCCGACCAGAACACGCAGACCCAGTTGGTGACCCAGCGGTCGGAACTGTCGGTCCAGTCCACGTCCACGCGCAACAACGTGTCGATCATCAACACCGCGATCGTCCCTCCGCGGCCGTTCCGGCCGGACGTGTCGCGCAACCTGATGATTTCGTTGTTCATCGGGTTCTCGCTGGCCGGCCTGCTGGCCTTCGGCCTGGATTACCTCGACGACACGATCAAGACCCCCGAAGACATCACGCGCAAACTGCGGATTCCGTTCCTCGGGCTGGTGCCGTCCGTGCGCGGAGACAAACAGCCCGTGCTGTCCGGCCCGGTCCCCCACGACTTCGGCGAGGCCTATCGGGCGCTGCGCACCTCCCTGGTATTCACCAGCGGCGGCGAGAGCACCCGCATCATCACCTGCACGAGCGCGCAGCCGCTGGAGGGCAAGACGACCACCGCGTGCAACCTGGCGATGGTGCTGGCGTTCGGCGGATCCCGCGTGCTCCTGATTGACGCCGACATGCGGCGCCCCGGGGTGCACAAGGCGCTCAAGATCAACAACACGGTGGGGCTCTCGCACCTGCTGGTGGGCCAGGCGCGCGTGCGCGAAGCGATCCAGCGCACGAGCGATCCCAACTTCTGCGTGATGACCGCCGGCCGCACGCCCCCCAACCCGTCGGAACTGCTGTCGTCCGAGCGCATGAAGCAGCTCATCGCGAACCTGAAGCAGGGGCCGTTTGACTGGGTCGTGATCGACACGCCGCCCGTGCTGGCCGTGACCGATGCGGTCATCCTGACGCCGCTGGTGGACGGGGTGACGTTTGTCCTGGGCGCGGAGATGACCCGCCGGCGCCTCGCCGAGCGCGCGGTGCAGATGCTGATGGTCAGCCGTCCGAAGGTGGTGGGCGCGGTCCTGAACCGCGTGAACTTCGACCGCAATAAATACTATTATTCGCGGTACTACGGGTATCAGTACAAGAGCTACTACGGCAGCAGCGCCGGGTCGACCGCGAAAGTCTAGGCCCGAGCCCTCCATGAACGCCGCAGCCCTCGCGTTGCTGCTGGCGTGGACGTTGTTTGCCTTCGGCGGCGTCTACACCTGGACATTCCTCCCGGCGCTCATCGCCAGCGCCATCGGCGCCCTCTTCGCCTTCTCACGCCGTTCGGCCTGGCCCGCGCCATCCGGCACGCGGCTGCTCGACGCCGCCCTGGCCGGCGTGCTCGCGGCCGCGGCGTTCCAGCTGGTGCCGCTGCCCGGCAGCGTCCGCGCGCTGCTCTCTCCGGCCGCGGCGGATTATTTCTCGCGCAGCCGGCTGCTCCCGTCGCCGGCGGACGGCTGGGCGCCACTCTCGCTGGTGCCGGACGCGTGGCTGTTCGGCGCCGGTGTCGCGCTCGCCGCGGCCCTGACGTTCTGGTGGGCCCGCACCACGCTGGAGTCACGCGGCGTCCGGGCGCTGGTCCGCTGGCTCGCCTGGATCGCGCTGGCCGTCTCGGTCATCGCCCTCGTGCAGCCCGCGCTGTTTCCATCGGGGAAGATTTACGGCCTGTGGACGCCGACGAGCCGGGGCGCGCACCCGATCGGTCCCATCGTCAGCCGCAACCACTTCGCGGGCTGGGTAGTGCTGGTGTGGCCGCTGCTGGTGGGCTACCTCATCGCGCACGGCCGCAGCCACTGGCGCGATGTCCCGAAGCGCCGCGTGGCGGTCGTGCTGATGGATACGCGGGCGCTCTGGCTTGTCGTGGCCATCGCGCTCCTCACCGCCTCGCTCCTCATCACGGAGTCACGCGCGGGCGTGGTGAGCTTCGGTCTCGCGGCGCTGGTGTTGCTGGCGCGCAGCTGGAGCCGCACGCGCGCCGGCGGACGCCTCGGTCTCGCCGGGTTGCTCATCGCGATCGCGCTGGCGGTGTCGCTCTGGGCCAGCCCGGCGGCCGTCATGAACCGGTTCGACCGCGCCTGGTCCGGGGCCGACGGCGGCCGCCCGGAAATCTGGCGCGAGACGCGCCGCCTGATCGCGCAGTTTCCGCTGACGGGCATCGGTCTCGGCGCCTTTGACGTCGTGATGCCGGTCTACCAGCAGGCCGCGCACACCACGCTCGTCAACCACGCGCACAACCAGTACCTGCACATTCTCGCCGAGGGCGGGCTCCTGGTATCCGTGCCGGCGGCCATCACGCTGCTCGCCTTCGTCGGGCTCGCGCGACGGCGCCTGCGCGACGATGGCACGGCGATGGCGCACGTGCGCGACGGCGCGGTGGCGGGATTGTGCGGGCTCGCGCTGCTGAGCGTGTTCGATGTCCCGGCGCTCACGCCGGCGGTGGTCCTGACGGCCGTGATTGCCGCCGCGATCGCGGTCCATCGCGACGACCCCGCGGGCGATCCGGCGCCGGCGGGCGACGGGGATGGGGACGGGGATCTCTAGTGTCATTGCGCGTGGGCATCGATCTGGACGGCGTGGTGGCGAACTTCAAGTCCGCGTTTGAAACCGCGGCGTCGGAAGCGGGCGTGCCGCTGCCGGCAGGCGACGCCGAGCGCGCCTCCGTGGATCCGCTGTCGTCCCGGGACGTCAAGAGGATCTGGGACTTCGTCAAGCGCACGCCGAACTGGTGGGTGCGGCTCGCGCCGTACGAGCCCGCGCAGATTATCCGGCTGTACGAAACGGCGCGCCGGCTCCGCTGGGAAGTGGTGTTCATGACCCGGCGTCCCTCGACGGCGGGCGACCCGGTGCAGTTTCAGAGCCAGTGGTGGCTCGAGCAACAGGGGTTTTTCTACCCGGCCGTGCTGACCGTCCCCGGATCACGCGGCGAACTGGCCAACGCGCTCCGTCTGGATGTCGTCGTGGACGACCAGATTCACAACTGCGTGGACGTCATCAGCGCCTCGACCGCCAAGGCCGTGTTGCTGCATCGCGAGGCCCGCGATCCCGCGGTGGACGAGCACGCGGTCAGCCGCGGCATCGGCGTCGTGGGTTCCCTGGAAGAAGCGCTCGACGTGCTGCACCATCTGCACGGCGCCCTGCGCGAACGGCGCGGGCGATTACAGCGGCTGGCCGACTGGTTCGTCACGCCTCCGAAGGTCGAGGCGCTGCCCACGGTGCCCGACCGCGACCGCGTCACGTTGCGGGACGACGGCCAGTGATCCAGTCCCGCAGCCAACGCACGCCGCCTGCGACCAGCCGGCGCGCGTACAGGACCGGCAACATCCACGGCCGCCGGGTGCCGTAGCGCGTGTACATGAAAGCCGCCGGGGGCAGCAGGTGTTCCCGCGCCAGCACCAGGCGCGCGCGCGTCGTGGGCAGCGCGCGCAAATCGGTCCAGACATCGGCCAGCAGGCCGCGCGCGGGATTGAGCAGCGCCAGCGAGGCGTCTGACGTTCCGGCCGACGCAAGCGCCTGCCGGAACGCCGCCGACAACGCGGGAGCCGCCGGGTCCGTGCCGTAACACCAGCGCCGCGCTTCCCCGAGGGCGTGGGCGACGAGCCCGGAGACACCGGCGTGGGCCGCGCGCGCGCGCACGGCCTCGAGCCGATCGGCCGGCAGCGTCTCGGCGAGGCGCGCCACGTCCAGCCACCACATCAGGCGCACGTGATCCGGGTGATGCGCCACCGGGTGCAGGCACGCGATCAGCAGGCTGTCGATGGCATCGGCCTGCCAGGCGTGCGCGCCGGCGTACGGGGCCGGGAAGGCGCGCGCCAGCAGCGCCGTCTCCGGCAAGGCCGCGGCCACCATCGGCCGGTTGGAGATCTGCCAGTGCAGGTCCACCGTGAACGTGATCCCGGGCGCGAGCGAGCGCGTGAAGGCTTCCTGGTGGTTGACATAGTCGCCGGGGATGCGCCCCGAGGGCGTGAACCCCGCCGCCTGCAGCGCGACACACGCCGGCGCGCGCTCGTCGCGCCGCACCAGCAGGTCCAGGTCCATGCTGGGCCGGCACCACGGTTCGGGATAGGTCGTGTGGGCCCAGGCGCCGCCCTTGAACACCAGCGGCCGCAGTCCGGCCGCGCCCAGCGCGTCGCACGCGGCGACGATCGCCGGCCGGCGCACCGCGTCGTCCAGCACGGCGGTGCGCCGCGCATCCGCCAGCAGCGTGGACGCGGGCAGGCGCCACGCGAGGTACGGCGCAAGGCCCTCCTGGCGCGCCCGCCACAACACCTCGTCGGCGCCGTACCGCGACACGAGCCAGTCCAGGTGCGCGGGGCGCCACAGCACCTCCGCGAATTCCTCGAGCGGAATCATGGTCAGGGGGCGTCAGCTCCAGAGGGAGCCGAGCACGGCCCGCCGGAAGGCGGGATGACGCAGGAGCGCCAGGGCGGCGCGGCGGTGCCAGTTGAAGTCCGCGGTCTCTTTCAGCAGGGGCACGATGCCATCCACGCGCGCCACCTCGACGAGCGCGCGAATCCCGCGATCGCCGATGCGGGCCGCCAGCGCGCGGAACGCCAACCCGGCACGGATGTCCGGACCCAGCATCGCCCGCCACCGTTCTTCATAGGCCCGGAGATCGCGCGCCTGCAGGCGGTTGAGCGCCAGCGCATCGGCGATGACCTGCGCCGCCAGCCGGCCGCTGATCAGGCTGTAGTAGATGCCGCCGCCCGTGGTCGGCTTGACCATGCCCGCCGCATCACCCACGGCGACGATCCGATCGCCGACCGTGTGGCGCACGGGACCGAGCGGCAACATCTTGAGGCGCGCCTCGGGCAGACTCGCGGGATCCACGCCCGCGTCGCGCGCCCGCCGCCCGGCGTACTTCCCGAACCGCCTGGCGGCATCGGATTCGCAAAACAATCCGAGCCGGATGTACGGCGTGTCCCCGCGATGAAACGGCACGGACCACGCGAACCCGCCGGGGGCCACATCCCGGCCGAGGCGCACCTCGATCCGGGGCTGCGCGGGAAACGGCATCTCCACCTGCGCGGTCTGCACGAACGCGCGCGGCACGCCCAGGCCCAGCTCGCGGTTGAACCGGTAATTGGCGCCGCAGGCCAGCACGCACACGCGGGCGCGCACGGGCGCGCCGGCGTCACGCACGGTGATCGTCACGCCGTCCGCGCCCACCACCAGGGTGTCCACGCGCGCCCGGGTCCGCACCACGGCGCCCGTCGCGCGGGCCCGGTCCGCCAGGGCGCGATCGAACTGCGCGCGATCGACAACCGCGGCGACGATGTGATCGGAGTCCACCACCACCGGCTCGCCGTCTTCATGACGAAACGACGCCGCGGTGGAGAGCGCCAGGATCGTGTGTTTGGGAAGGTCGAGCTCGCCGAACGCCTCGTAGCCGAGCACGCCCGTGCAGTGAACGGGCTGGCCGATCTCCCCGTGCTCCTCGAGGACAAGGACGTCGGCGCCGCGCGCGGACAACTCGGCCGCGGCCATCAACCCGCCGGGGCCGGCGCCGATGACGACGACATCGTGTTGGGAGGAAGGGTGCGAGGTCACTGGTGCTGATGGCGCCGTCTGTCTCGTCCGCGGCGTTCCCAATCTCCTGTCAGGCTGACCCAGATGGACTGAAAGATGAGCCCGGCATCCACGAGGATCGACTGGCGCGTTATATAGAGCCTATCGTAGCGGAATTTCCGGTGACGAGGAAGGCGGCGCGGCGCGTGGATCTGGGCCACGCCGGTCAATCCGGGCCTGACCAGCGACCGGACCGTGAACCCCGGCACGTCCTCCAGACGCACCAGGGCGCCCGGGCCCTCGGCCTCGATTTCTCCCGGGCGCAGCGCGCGCGGCCCCACCACGCTCATGTCCCCCACCAGGATGTTCCACAGCTGCGGCGCCTCATCGAGCGCCGTGGCGCGCAACCAGCGGCCCACGCGCGTGATGCGGCGATCGCCGGTCACGGCCTGGCGCGCGCCGTCCTTGTCGGCATCCACCACCATCGACCGGAACTTGGTGACGAAAAACTCGCGCCCCCGCAGGCCCGAGCGCGCCTGGCGGTGCCACACCGGCCGGCCGTCGTCGATCAGAATCGCCGCGGCCGCGACGAGCCACAACGGCGCCGTCACGCACAACCCGGTCGCGGCAAACGCGATGTCCACCGCGCGTTTGGCGCGCGACGCCACGATGCACGCCGCGCGCTCCTCAATCGTCATCGCCGCGACCACGCCGACGCCGCCAGCAGGCCCCCGCAGCGCGCCCAGATGCCCGCCCACACCATCGCGTCCTTGGGCCAGAACCGTCTGAAGTGCTTCCGGTAGTAGCGCCAGATGCTGCGATGCCGCGCCACGATCATGCGGCGGCCGGCCTGGCGGCTGCTGCCGCCAATCGCATGCTCCAGCACCATCCCGGGATGAAAGAACACCTTCCACCCGCCGTGCCACGCGCGCAGGCAGAAGTCGACGTCTTCGCAGTACATGAAGAACTGCTCGTCCAGCCCGCCCAGCGCGTCGCTGACCGCGCGTCGATGCAGGAGGAACGCGCCCGACACCCAGTCCACCGGCTCGACCGCCTCGAAGGAGGCGTGCTCGCGCAGGTACCGGCGCGAAAACGGATTGCGGGGAAACCACCGCGTGAGCAGTGAATAGCGATGTCCCAGCGCGGCGCCGTACGACGGGAACGCGCGGGCCGACCGCTGCACGGCCCCCCCGGGGTCGAGGATCTTGCCGCCGGCGACACCGACATCCGGCCGTGCATCCATCCACGCGAGCACGGCGGCGAGGCTGCCGCCCACCAGCCGGGCATCGGGGTTCATCCACAGCACGTACCGGCCGGACGTGACCGCGAGGCCGCGGTTGATTCCGGCGCCGAACCCAGCGTTCTGCGGCAACGCCAGCACGCGCACACCGGGCTCCGCGCCCGCCGCCTCCACGGTCCCGTCACCGGACGCGTTGTCGACGACAACGATCTCCGCGCGCACACCCGTGGTGGCCTCGCGCAGCGACGCCAGGCACGCGCCGATATCGGCGCGCGACCGGTACGTCACGATGATGATCGACAGGTCCATTGCGGCTATTGTCCCATCCGTTCGCGGACGTACAGCGCCCACAGGCGCGACCAGTGCAGCCGGCCCGCCAGAAACCGATCCACCTGCGCCTGATATTTCGGGACACGCAGGCGGCGCGCCACGTCCGCCCAGTGCGACGGACGCGAACGGCTCACCGCCTCCCGCAGCCACGAGGCAAACGGCAGCACAAAGCCCTGCTTCGGTTCCCCACGAAGCACGGGCACCGTCACATCGGGCATCGTGTCGAACAACGCCTGCTTGTAGGTGGGCGACGACCCGCGCGACCAGCGCCCGGCGGCCAGCACGGCGCGAACGAACTCGTGGTCCACGAACGGTGTCCGCAGTTCGAGCGCGTGACACATCGTGTAGGCATCGGCATCCGGCAGCAGCTGCCGCACCAGGAACTCGCGCCACTCACAGGCGCGAATCACAATAAACGGATCCCCGTCCAGGTCCGCCCCCTCGGGCCGCGCCTGTGGCATCGCGCCGCCGGTGAACGCCTGCGCCTCCGGGCGGGACCAGAGCCCCCGGTACTCCCACCACACCGCGGCGACGGAGTCGGGCGCGGCGGCGGCGATGGCCGCCAGTTTGGCGACGCGTTCCGCCGGCCAGCGCGCCAGGAGCGGCGCGACACGGCGCAGCGGCGCGCCACCGAGCCGCAGCGCGCGCCGCAGCCGCGGCACCTCGGTGAACGACGGATACCCGCCGAGCAACTCGTCGCCACCCACGCCCGACAACGCCACCGTGATCCCGGCGCGCCGCGCGGCGCGCGCCACAAGAAATGTGTTGAATCCGTCCACGGACGGCTGTGCCATCGCGGCAAAGAACCCGTCCAGCGCCTCGTCGAGGTCCAGCGCGTCCACGGCCAGCTCGGTGTGTTCCGCGCCGAAGTACTCCGCCGCCATGCGCGCCTGCCGTCCTTCATCGAGGGACGACCCCGGCATGGTCACCGTGAAGGTCCGGAGCGGCACATCCTCCAGCGCACGCGCCGCCGCCAGCAGCGCCACGGAATCGCGGCCGCCACTCAGAAACAAGGCCACCGGCACATCGCTCACGAAATGCGCGCGCACGGTGTCGAGCATCGCCGCATGGACCTCGCGGCCGACCTCGCCCACCGGCCGTTCCTGCACCGGGCTCGTCCACCGGGATTCGGGCGCCCAGCGCTCGACGCGGGGCGCGCCGCCCTCCCAGATCACCGCGTGGCCGGCCGGCACGACCGAGACGCCGCGCCAGTGACTGGTGTCCGCCGGGAGCGAGCCTCGCGCCAGCAACTCGGCATCACCGCCGCCCGCGGGCACCAGTGACAGGAACCCGGACGCCGCCAGGGCCTGCGGCGTGGACGCAAACAACAACAGGTCCGGCGCGGGCTGCGCCCACACGAGCGGCTTGATCCCGAAGCGATCGCGCGCCAGGACCAGCCGCGCGGCGGGCTCGTTCCACCACGCGAAGGCGAACATGCCGCGCGCCCGCTCGAGCCAGGCCGTCCCGTGGCGCGCGAGACCTTCGATCACCACCTCGGTGTCGGATGCCGAGCGCCACGCCGTCCCGGCCGGCGAGGCCTCGGCCCTCAGCGCGGCGTGGTTGTAGACCTCCCCGTTGCAGGTAATCCAGTCCGCACGGTCCCGCGTCGCCATCGGCTGCCGGCCGGCGTCCGACACATCGATGATCGCCAGGCGCTGATGCGCCAGATACGCGACGCCGCGCGTCCCGTTCGCGTCGAGGCGGACCCGGCCGGAACCATCAGGGCCCCGATGGGCCACCGCCGCCTGCATCCGCGCCAGCGCCGCGTCCAACGCGTCCGTGGAACGTCCACCCCGATCCACGAGGCCGGCGATGCCGCACATCAGCCGCGGTCCCCCGCCGGGGCGGACTGCCCGAGCACGTCGGCGTACACCGCCTGCACGCCGGCCAGATATTGCCCGGCTGGATACACGGCGCACGCACGGGCCCGGCCCGCCGCCCCCATGCGCGCGGCCGCGGCCGGATCATCCACCAGCGCGCGCACCGCCGCGGCGAGCGCATCCGGGTCGCGTGGCGGCACCAATCGTCCGGTCACGCCGTCCAGCACGATCTCTGCGGGCCCTCCGTGCGCGGTGGCCACGACCGGGACGCCTGTCGCCATCGCCTCCACGACGACCAGGCCGAACGGCTCGGGTTGGCTGGACGCCAGGACCAGCACGTCCAGCGCGCGGTGCACCTCGGGCATCGCCGCCGGGCCATACGTCCACCCGGTGAACCGCACGCGATCGGCCAGCCCCAACGCCTGCGCGCGCGTCTCGAGCGTCCGCGCGTAGGCCTCCAGGCCGGTAATCGCCCCGCCGACCACGACAAACCGGACGTCCGGCCGCGCGGCCGCGATGCGCGCCGCCGCGTCGAGGAACACGTCCACGCCCTTCCACACATCGAGCCGGCACACGATTCCCACCAGCGGCTGATCGTCGGCCACGCCCAGCGCCGCGCGCACCGGACGTGGCGCCCCGGACGCGGCCGGATGAAACCGCTCCACTTCGATGCCGTTGGGCACAAGGACCAGCGACGCCGGTCGCGCCCCCCGCGCGCCGAACATGGCCGCCACCGCCTCGGAGGTCACGATGATGCGCGTCGACAGGCGGCGGACCATGAACAATTCAAGCGCGCGCAGCGCGCCGTACTGCCACACGATCTCGCGGATGTGCCAGACGTGCGGCACGCCGGCGAGGCGCGCAGCCGGACCGCCGTACAGATTGTGAATGGTGTTCGTGTGCACCAGATCGATGTGTTCCCGTTGCATCAGCGCCGACAGGGCGCGCACCGCGCGCGGCGCGTTGAGGGCGAACCGCAGCAGGTACCACCAGCCCTTCCGTGACGTCAGTTTCAACAACGCCGGCATGACGTGCACCACCGCGCCGGCGTCGCGGAGTCTCGGCACCAGCGGCCCCTCGGACGGCAGCACCACGACGGCCTGATACCGCGCCGGGTCCAGCCCCTCGACCAGGCGCACCAGCGACACATCCGATCCGCCGACCTCGGAGGTGGTGTGCAGGTACAGGATCCTAAACACGGTGGCGTGAGGCGCGGGCCGCCATCACCTCCGCGTAAACGCGCTCGTAGGCCGCCGCCACCACATCCCAGTCGAAGCGGCCGACGTACTCGAGCGCGCGGGTTTCGAATTCGGCGCGGGTCTCCGGCGATCGCAGCACCCGTACCAGCGTCGCGCCCAGCGCGGCTTCGCCGGTCAGCACGCCATACCGGCCCCCGTCCAGCACCTCGCGCGCGCCCGGATTGGGCGTCGCCACCACCAGCGTGCCGGCAGCCATCGCCTCCACGTACGGCCGCCCGAATCCTTCATACGCACTGGGAAGACACATCACCCACGCCTGCCTGAGCAGTCGCCGCAGCGTCGTGTCATCCACCGTCCCCCACGCGACGCGGCCTGGCGCGCTGACGACGCCCGGGCCGACCACCCACAACTCGGCGTCCGGCACCTGGCGCCGGACTTCGTCCTCCATCACCCGCATCAGGAGGGCGCCGCGCTTGCGCGACGCGGCCTCCCCGATGAACAGCACCGTGGGGTGCGCGGATTTCGGCGTGCCGTCCGGCGCCAGGGCGCGCACGTCAATCCCGTTCGGAATCACCACGTGACGCCCCGGATAAAACCGCAGCGTATGGCGCGACACGCCCGCGACCACGTCGGCGCGCCAGGCGGCAATCACCTCGGACAGGTAGAAGGCCACGTGCAGCAGCAGCCGCCTGGGTGATGCGGCCTTGATCCCGTTGAACCAGGCTTCCGCCAGCGCGGTGCCGTGCATCGTGCGCACCACCGGCGGCCGTCCGCGTCGCGTGATCCACTGCTCGTCGCCCTGCGCGTGGATCACATCGAAGGCGGAAAAATCGCACCGGCGGAGCGCGAAGGGAAACGTGAGCGGTGAGAGCCACGCGGCCAGGCCGGACGCAGGCATCCGCACGGGCATCACGCGGTACGGCGCGTCCGCGGGCGCCGGATCCTGGCTGGCGACGGTGACGCGATGGCCCCGGCGCACCAACGCGCGCGCCAGGCCGTCGGTGAACACGCCCACCCCGCCGCGGGACCGGCTCGGCAGGAATCTCTGAATCAGCGCGACATCAGCCACGCGCCACAGTCCGGTACAACTCGAGGAGGGCGCGCGACGCCTGCGTCCACTCGAACCGCGCCGCCCGTTCGAAACCGCGCTCCACCAGCCGCCGGCGGCGCTTCGGCTGCGTCAGCATCTCCGCCATCGCATCGGCCATCGCGGCCTCGTCATCGGCATCCACCAGGATGCCGCCGTCGCCCACCACTTCGGGAATCGCCCCGCGCCGGGACGCCACGACGGGCGTGCCGCAGGCCATCGCCTCGAGGGGCGGCAGGCCGAAGCCCGCCAGCAACGGGGCGTAGAGCAGCACATCGGCCGCATGGTAGTACGACGGCAGGTCCACGAACGGCACGCGTCCCACCATGCGCACGCGATCAGCCAATTCGAGTTCGGCGATGAGGCGCGTCTGCTCCGGGGTGAACGGCAGTCCCACCTTCACCAGCGTCGCCTGGCTGCCGTGGTGGGACACGAGTTGCCCAAATGCGCGGATCATCCGCTCGACGTTCATGTACCCCTGCGTGTGGCCCACCATCAGCACCACGTCGCCGGAAAGTCCCAGGCGGCGCCGGACGGCCTGCCGATCCGGCGACGGCCTGAACGCCTCGTCAATACCCATGGGAATCACGTGCACGCGGTCCTGCGGCACGTCGATCAACGCCCGCACGTCACGCTTCGATGCCTCGCTCAGGCAGACGATCGCGGCCGCGCGGCGCGTGGCCCGCATGCTGTAGTCGAATGCCCGGCGGGTGCGCCAGTTGACGCCGGGGCCCTGCACCACGACCGGATCATGAAACGTGACGATGGTCCGCCCGGGCGGCAGGCTGTTCAGCAGATGGCCGTAGCCGTGATCGACAATGTGGTTCACGTCGCCGCCATGGGCGCGGGCATACCGCTGATACCGGACGTACTGATCCCAGTACCGCCGCCAGCCGCCGCCCAATCGCGGCGAGGGCAACTCCTCCGCCACCAGCGTCTCGCCCGGCGCCAGCCAGGGGCTGACCCGCCGCTCGATGGCGTCCGCATACAGCTTCATGCTGGTGCGATACGGATCCCGAAACGCGCGAAAGACGACGATCTTCATGCGCGGTGCCCCGAGACCCTGGCGGGATTGCCCACGGCGATCGCCATCGACGGCACGTCCTTCGTCACGACGGCGCCGGCGCCAATCACCGCGCCGCGGCCGATATGCACGCCGTCCAGCACGATGACCTGATTGCCCACCCACACATCGTCTTCCACCGTGATGCCGGCCCGCGTGACGCCCTGGTCCTGAATGAGCCTGGCGGCGTCGCGGAATTCGTGATCCTCGGCAAGCAGCTGCACGCCGGCGCCAAACGTGACGCGGGCGCCGATGGTGATGCCGCCGCCCGCGCCCAGCAGGCATCCCGGGCCGATATAGGTGCCCGATCCAATCACCAGCCCGACGCCTGGACGGGTGAGCGAACTGGTCGCCTGGATCCACGCGCGTTCGCGGACACGCACGTCGTCGCCCAACCGGATGCCGTTGGCGGCCAGCGCGTTGATGTAGCTGTCGCCGCCCAGGAAGCAGTTGCGTCCCACGGCCAGCCGCCGGGGAAACAGAATCCGGGTGCGCGGTCCCACAAACAGGCGGCCGCCGCACGCCGCGAGGCGCCAACCCTTCCAGAGGCCCCTCAGGCGCGCCGCGCCGCCCCTCGCCCACAGGTACGCGAGCAGTTCGCCCCACGACACGTCCACCGACGGGCTGAGTGCCGGGCGGCCCGGCGCAACCGGATCCACCGGGCGACCGACGGCGAGCATATACAGGCGGTACTTGAGACTCATGCGCGTGCGCGATCGTATGCGGATTCGATGCGGCGCACCATGCCGGCCGCGCAGTAGCGGGCCAGCGCCCGCGCGCGCCCGGCCTGGCCCAGGCGGGCGGCGCGCCCCGGTTCAGCCAGCAGCGCGCTGACGGCCTGGCTCATCGCGCCGGCATCGCCGGGTGGCACCAGCACCCCGGTCTCACCGTCGGCCACGATCTCGGCGGGGCCGCCATGCCGGAACGCCACGATCGGACGCTCCTGCATCATCGCCTCGGCCACGACCAGTCCAAACGGTTCGGGCGCGATGGACGAGTGCACGAAGACGTCGGCGGCGGCCAGCCACGGCCTCGCGTCCGGCACGTGGCCCACCCACTCCACGGCGCCTCCGAGCTGCAGCCGGTCCGCCTGCCGGCGCAACGCGTCGGGGTAGTCCGGCTCCAACCCGAACAGGGTTCCGCCGACCACGGCGAATCGTGCCGCCGGATGCGCGTGCCTGACCCGGGCAGCCACGTCCAGAAACACGTGGGCGCCCTTCCAGCGCTGCAGGCGTCCGCACCACACCACCAGCGGCCCCGACGGGGACCGCGCCACCGGCGTCACGCGGTCAGGGCAGACGCCATTGGGAATCACGTCCACCTGTGTCCCCGCGACACGGCCCCGCAGGGTGTCCGCCACGGCGCGCGAGATCGCGACCACGACATCGTGCCGCTGGGCCGCCGCGATCCGGTGCAACAGCCCCTCCCAGGTCCACCGCGCGTGAAACGTGTCGTGGGTCTGCCAGACCACCGGGCATCGAGCCCGGGCCGCCGCCCGTCCGCCGTAAATCTGCGCGGCCGTGCCGTGGGTGTGCACCACGTGCACCGCCTGCGCGCCGATGAGTTGCTCCAACTCGCGGACGAGCGTCCATCCGGCACGGACATCCCGCAGGCGCGGCGGCGCGGCCGTCTCAACCACGGTCCACCCTGCCGCGCGCCACGGCGCGGCCAGCGCGCTGCCGCGCGGGACTGCCAGCACCGGCACATACCGCGCGCGATCCAGCCCCGCGGCGATCGTCTCTATCACCGCTTCTGCGCCGCCCCGATCGGGGGCCATGCAGACGTGCAACACGCGGTCAGCCGGCACCCGGCCCTCCCTGCGCGGAAAGCCGCAGCCGCTCCAGGTCCACCATCTTGATCGCGAGCCCGACAAAGAACCAGAAGTACAGGTTGATCGGGATGGTGTCCACGCCCGTGCTGTTGGGCATCAGGAACAGCGTCAACATCGATTGCACAAACAGCGCGTTCCAGATCGGCAGGCCCGGCGCCTGCCGCATCCACTTGCGTCCGCGCACCAGCAGGACGACAACCATGACCGCCAGGACCATGAACGCCCCCAGCCCCAACAGCCCCATCTCGGTGGCAAGAAGGCCGAAATAGCTCTCCACCAGCCTGACCGTCCCGGGCGGCGTGAAGTGCCGCGCGCCGACCGTCGCGGTGCCCAGTCCGAGTCCCCCGGGGTTGGTCAGGGCCTGTGTCACGAACAACTGGCCGAAAAAGGTCCCGGTGAATCGATCGACGTTTTCCTGAGTGGCGATGGAGGTGACGCGATCGCCGACGCCGGCGCCGAAGTACCCGATGGCGCCGACGACGATGAAGTACACCACCGCGCCCAGGATACCGGCGCGGGACAGCTTGCGGGAGAGCACGGCCACGACACCCGACGACACGAAGAGCAGCAGTAGCGGCGCGCGCGACCCCGAGGTGAGCAAGGCGGGGAGCAGGCACGCCATCGCGCCAAGCAGGAGCAGCCGGTCCTGGCGGCGCAAACCGGTCACCAGGAGAAATCCGGCGAACAGCGTGCCCACGCTGTACAGATAGGCCCCGTACTGCCCGGGCGAATTGAACGTGCCGGGCACCCGCCAGAACGCGATGCCGGCCGCGCCAGAGGTTGAGAAGAACTCGTGGGAATAGTCGGCGCTGATGGCCGTGAGCGCGCCCGGGCCCGCAAAGAACAGGTACGTGCCAAAGAGGCTGACCGGGATGGACGACCACGCGATGAGCCGCAGCAGCTTCGCGATATCCGCGTCCCCGCGCATGTAGTGGTAGCCGACGTACACGAGCGGCACGTAAAACAGCCGCTGCTTCAGGGCGACCGCCACGCCCATCATTGACACGGGCGTGGGAATCGCCAGGTAAAAGGCGCACACCGCTGCAAAACCGATGAACGGCGGCGTCAACTGCGCCACCGTCCCGCCGCGCGCCCGCCCGCCGGCGGCCATACCGGCGTACAACAGCAGGAGCAACACGTCCTTCGGCAGGTACGCCAGCGTGTTCGGGTACATGACGTTGACCACGAGTCCCTCGATGCACACGTAGAGAAAGATCACAGACACGAGGCGGCGCTGGGTCGGGGACATGTCGTGTTATCGAATCACGTTGTAAAGGCGCCGCTCGTCACGGTCGCTCTGCTCGATTTCGTGGATCACCGCCTGGCGCTGACTGAGATACCGCGCGACAAAGCCGGCCAGGCGTGCCGGAACCACGGTCACCTGATTCCACGCCACGTCCGAGAAGCGCACCGGCCCGCGATTGGGAATGATGTTCGTGCCCCACTGAAAGGCCAGGCCGACATTCCACCACACCAACAGCATCAGCAGCGCGGCGACCATCCGCCGGCGTCCGCGGCTGATGCGCGCCGCGGCGTCGGCGAGCGCCGCCAGGCCAATCACGAACACACAGGTCAGCGAGACAAAGAACCGGTTCCCGAACGACGACTGCCCGTGCCAGTTCTGGTAGCTGGCCACCACCACGTAAAACGCCACCACCGCGACCGCCAGCACCGCCAGGTCGCGCCGGGATCGGATCAGCAAGGCCAATCCTGCCACGGCCATCGCCACCACCGGCGTCCAGAGCATCACGCCGTGGTTGGCCGACCAGGCGGTGTCCCACAGCCGGGGCGCGGTCCACACGAATTCGTCCTGATACCCGGTGATGAGCGGCGACCCGTACACCAGCGTCTTGCCCACGATCTGCGGCAGGCAGACCACCACGCCCGCCGCCGCGAAGCGCACGGCGTGGCGGAGGCCGGCAGGCACGCCCTCCGACCGCAGCGACAGCGCGCCTTGCCACAGGGCCACGATCAGCAGCACGCCGTTCAGTTGATAGACCTGCACCATCAGCCCGGCCAGCGCGCCCCACCACCACCAGTCGCGCGCGGTCAACCGCGGGCGCCTGGCGATCCAGAACCCGAGATACGCCGCCACCGCGCAGGCAGACACCGCGTGCACATGGAATGGCAGGAAGAACTGATACACGGGCAACGACGAGGCGAGTGCGATGCCGATCACGGCGGGCCGCACGCCGCGCGCGAGGCCAAGGCGGCCCGCGGCGCCGGCGGCGATCCACAGCGCGATCCAGCCGTACGCCGCCGTGCCGGCCGACACCGCCCACAGGTACGGCCAGCTGTATCCGTCAGCCGGCACCGTCGCCCCCGCCAGCCGCGCGGCGATCACGCCGGCATGCGCCGCGAGAAACCACGGCGCCCAGAACACGGCCGGCCCCACGCTCCACTGGTTGCCGACCCGCCCCGTGCGTGTGCGCGCCTCGTCGCGCACCCGTCCGTCGGACTCGAAGATCAACGTCTGGAACAGCGGATCGCCCCGGCGAAACTGGTTGGTGAAGTCCACGTCCGCGTCGATCACGGGCGAGACCAGCCAGGCGTAGTACCCGTTGCCGTCGCCTCGCACGTACGGGTTCACGGCCGCGAAGGACAGCAGCACGATCACGCCGGCGGCCGCGCGCGCCGTGCGGGTCATTCCGAGGACGCGGCGCCCGCCTGCGCCTCGACAAGGAACGGCCCCAGCACCAGCGCGTCCAGGTGACCCTGCATGAACGCGCGCACCGCGTCGTCGGGTGTGCACACGATCGGCTCCTCGTGCATGTTGAAACTGGTGTTGACCAGCGATGGCACGCCCGTGCGCCGATGGCAGGCCGTGAGCACGGAGTGGTAGAACGGGTCGATGTCCCTGCGAATCAATTGCGGCCGCGCGGTGCCATCCAGGTGGACGACCGCGGGAGACTGCGCGCGCATCCGGTCGGTGCAGGCAAATGTCACGGTCATGAACTCCGCGGAGCGGCGCGCACGGCCGAGGCCGACGTAACATCCGTCCGCGTGCTCGTCGAGCGTGACCGGCGCGAACGGCATGAACTCGGTGCGGTGCAGCCGCGCGTTCAACCAGGTGTTCACGGCCGGATCCGACGTGCGACAGAGGATCGTGCGATGCCCGAGCGCGCGCGGTCCCAGTTCCATCCGCCCCCGCGCCAGCGCCACGACCTTGCCGGCGTCAATCCGCGCCGCCACGACCTCGGCCAGCGGCCCGTCGTCCAGCCGGGTGAACGCGAGTCCATGTGCGGTGAGTGCGTCACGCATCTCGTCTTCGGAGAACTCCGGCCCGTGATACAGGTGCGGCACGGCCACCGGCGTGGCGCCGTAGCGCCGGGCCGCCGTCCACAACGCGGCGCCCACCCCCAGGCCCTCGTCGCCCATGACCGGACACACAAAGAGATCCTCAAGGCCAGGCAGTTCGGCAATCGCCTGATTCAGCCTGACGTTGGCGAACACGCCGCCCGCCACCACGAGGCGGGTGCGGCCGGTGCGCGCCATGGCGTTGCGCACCAGGTCGACGACCACCTCCGTGAGGCGCCGCTGCGCCGTGGCGGCGATGTCCTCGCGCGGCACGGCCGCCAGCGCCGCCGCCATCATCACCGGGTCCAGGCGGGTGCGGATCGTGAGGCCGTGGGTCTCGATGGCCGCGCGCATGACCGCGTAACACGGCGCATCCGGGTTGCCGTGCGCGGCAAGCCCGGTGATCTTGCCGCCGTGTTTCATGTGGTGGAAGCCGCAGAGCACCGTGATGACTTCCCAGAACTCGCCCGGCGAGTGGGGATAAAACGTCCGGGCGATCACCGACAGCGCGGACCCGTCTCCGAGCGCCACCAGGCTGCTCTTGAGCGCGCCCACGCCATCGCAGGTGATCACGAGAGACCGCTGGTGCCCGCTCATCATGTGCGCGGCGGCCGCATGGGCCAGGTGATGATCGACCTGCACCAGCGGCACCTGCCCCACGCCGATCACCTGCAGAAACTGCCGCCAGTCGCCGACAGGCGGACGGCCGTCCGTCGCGCGCACGGCCGCCACGCGCCGCGTGAAGTCGTCGAGGTCGTCGTACGCGCCGATGGCCCGCATGCCGGCCTGGAACCGATCGTGGCCGGCACGCGTGGCCCACTGGCCGCGGAGCAGCCCGGGATCGGCAACGCCGGCCGACAGCAGGCGCAGACCCTCGCCAACCTGATCGGCCGGCGCAAGAAATGGCACCGCCACCGCGTCCAGATCGGCCCAGCGCACGCCGGTCATGCGCTGCAGCGTTTCGATCGCGCGGAACGGGTATCCGCCGTCCATCTTGACGCGGCTGACGCGCTCTTCGGAGAGCGCGGCGACGATCCGTCCGGATCGATCCACCAGCGCCACGCCCGTGTCGTGCCCCACGCCGTGCGCGGGATGGTACACCCCTAGAATCATGCCTGCGTGTCCGTTCCACCTGCCAACGCGCGGACATACGCGTCCGCAATCGTCGGCCAACTCATGTGCGTGTCATACGCCGAGCGCGCCGCGCGCGACAGGGCGGCCCGCCGAGGGGCATCCGCCAGCAGCGCGCGCACGGCTGACACAAAGGCCTCCGGGGCCGCGCCGGGCACCAGAGCCAGGCCACCGTGCTCCACCAGCCATCCATCGGTGGCCACCCCCTGCAGCGCGACGGTGGGCACGCCGTGTTGCATCAGCGCCGCGAGTGTCGTGCGCCGCGCCGACGCGCCGTCCGCGTACGGCGCCAGTCCCAGCGTGGCCGCCTGCAGCTGCGCCGAAATCTCGGACTCGGACAACCCGCCCCGCCACCGCACGGCGTCCGCGCTCCCGCCCGCCACGCGTATCCACCACTCCCTCGCTTCGTTCGCCGACCGGCTCACCCAGGTCAAGGGCACCTGGCTGCCGGCCGACGCGCGCCACTGCGCCAGAGCGCGCATCACCGGGGGATCCATCGCCGCGGCCTGGCCAAAGAGTACCAAGCCTCCATCACGCGGCCCAGGCGGATTCGCCACGGGCGCGATGTTGCTCCCGACAGGGACCACGTGCACGGGGCGCCGGCCCAGCACGCCCGCCGCGCGGAGTTGCGCGGCGGAGATCTCCTGCGCCACGACCACCGCCGAGGCACGCGCCGCGACGCGACGGACCCGCCACCGCAACCGGGCGCGGCTGAGCGCGCGCCGGAGCGACCCGTCCGGCGGTGGCCAGTATTCGTGAATGGTCACGATGACCGGACGCCCGGCCCGCGACACCCGGTCAAACCACCGGCCCTCCTTCCGCCACAGGGCGCCGCGAGGCGCGGCGGGCGAATACTGGTGGAAGACCGCGTCCACTTCGGCGGCAGCCGGCCACGGTCCTTCGCCGGTCACATACAGGTCCGTCGGTGTCACGTGCCCGAGCGCCGCCGCGAGCCGCGCGGCATAGTCACCAATTCCGTCGAAGCGGCCGGCTCCGGTGGGACTCACGACCAGCCAGCGCGTCATGCGCGCACCGCGCGCGACAAGTGCCGTTCCGCCATCCACATGCTGACGCCCATCGCGATCGCGAAACTCGCGGCGGTGGCGGCGGCCGCGCCGGTGGCGCCGTACCGGGGAATCCACATCAGGTTCAGGAAGACATTCGCCGGGGCCGCCACGATCCACGCGCTCAACGCACCGTGCGCGCGACCCAGGGCAATCAGCACGTTGCTGGCAATCACCGAGACATACATGCACCCGGTTGACCAGATCAGCCATCGCAACGGCGTCACGGCGCCCTCATACCCGGGGCCGTTCCACAGGGCAATGATCCAGGGCGCCGTCAGCGACACGACCAGCACGATCGGCACGGCCAGCAGCGCCGAGCGGGTGATGGTCCAGTGGTAGACCGCCCTCAGGCCATTGGGATCCCGGACCGCCAGGCCCGACATCAGCGGATAGATCGTCCCCATCGCGAGCAGGGGCAGCCGCTCGAGCAACGTCGGCAGACGATAGGCGGCGCCATACACTCCGACGTCCTCCATGCTGGTCATCCGTTCGAGCATGAAGAAGTCAATCCGGTTGACGAGGGCCCCGAGCACGTTCACCAACCCCAGCGTGAGACTGGCGCCCAGAATCAGCCGCCAGGCCCCCAGGTCCACGCGCGGGATCGGGCGTACGAAGGCGCGGGTGATGGCGAGGATCGCCACAAGGCCCGCCACTTCGCCGATGACCAGCGCGACCGCCGCGCCGACGAGTCCGAAGCCGGCATAGACCGCGGCCAGCATGAGCACGAACCCGGTCACCCGATTGGCCACCTCGGCCACGGCCGCGCGTTTGATCAGCACGCGCGCGCGCAACACGACGAGCGGCAGTGTGAACGCCTGAATCGGAAGCGTCAGGCTGAAGATCACGACCGCCCAGCGCACGTCCCCCTCAAGCAGCAGCAGCGCGAGCGCCCAGGCCCCGGCCATGGGGACCACGGACATCACGACCTTGAGCCCCAGGGTGGACTGCACCAGCGGCTCCGTGCGCTCGGGCGCCTGCACGACCTCGCGCACCAGGATCGTGCTCACGCCGAGATCGGCCAGGGTCAGGCCGAACACGATCACCGCCAACATGTAATTGAAGCCGCCATAGGCCGCGACGGTGAGTTCGCGTGTGAGGACGTACACCGACGCGATGCTGATCACCAGGTGCATGACCTGGGTGACCGACTGCATCGCGAGGTTGCGGGCCAGCCGCTGCGTCAGCCCCGCCAGGGCGGACGCGGGGGGCGGTGCGGAGGCCGTATCAGGCACCATGGGCCATGACGCGCTCATAGAGGGGCCACAACTGGCGCAAGTGCGGCGCCGCGGTGAACTCGCGCGCCACGCGCGCGCGGCCGCGGGCGGCGACGGCAGCGGCCTGCGCGGGATCGTCCAGCAACTCGTGTATGCGCGCGGCCATGCCCGGCACGTCGCCCGCGGCCACGTGGAACCCGCCCGTGCCGTTCTCCAGCCACTCGGGAATGCCGCCCACGCCAAACGCCACCACCGGGCGCTGCCACGCCATCGACTCAATGCCGGTAATCCCGAACGGCTCGGGCAGGCGCGAAGGCACCACGACCACCGCCGCGCGTCGATACGCGTCGTCCAGCGCCGCGCCGGTCATCCATCCCTTGAACGTCACGCGATCCCGCATCCCGAGCGCGTCGGCGCGCGTGTGAAGGTAGGCCATGTCGATCCCGTCACCGACGATGACGACGCGCCACGTCCCGGGCACCAGCGCCATCGCCTCCAGCACCAGGTCGGCGCCTTTCTCGCGGGCGATCCGCCCGATGTAGAGCACGTCCCTGCCGGCCACCGGCGGCACCTCGGCCGGCAGGCTCGTGAAGTACGGCACCACGGCAATCCGATCGCCGTCAAAACCGTTGGCCATCGCCTGGCGCCGCACGTACTGCGACGTGACCACCAGCTGCCCAAACGACTTGTGGTGCGCGTTCGCACGCACGGTCCGCGTGTAGTTATTCCACCACGCCGCGGGCCGCCTGCTCGACGTGCAGCGGAGATAGGCCTGGCGCGGCACACACATCACGCCGGTCCTGAACGTGCACGCCTGACCGGTGGCGGCATGGTATTTGGTGCCCGTCGGGCAGAACGCCAGGGCGTGCAGCGTCTTTAACGTGGGCACGCGGGCCCGCACGGCATCTTCGACGGAGAAATTATTGCTGGCGTGAAAGTGCGCCAGGTCCGGCGCAAAGGCCCTGACCGCGTCGAGGACCGCGGGCACATGCCGGGTTTCGTCCGCGCCGGCGGCACGCAGGGCTCCGGGAAACGCCAGGACCGTGACGCCATCGGCGGCCAGGCGCGCGTCGTCATCGCGTGGTTCGCCCGCATGCACCACCAGCACCTGATGGCCGGCGGCCGCCTGCGCGGGCGCGACCAGCCGGATGTAACTGGACACGCCGCCGGTGGGATGCCAGTCGACTGTCAGATGGACGATACGCACAACAAGGATGCGGCGCCGCGCCTGCGGCTACATCCACTTCCGGCCGGCGACAAGGACATCGTCCGCCAGGATCAGCGTCTCCGGCTTCAGGTGGTCGATCTTCTCGTACTTCAGCACCGTGCCGTCCTTGTCCTTCACGGGCCGCTCGATCCGGGATCGCCCCAGGGAAAACTTCGCGGTCTGGCCGCCGGCCAGCGCCAGCGCCTTGTTCACGGTCATCCCCGGCTCCCAGCGTTTTTCGCCCTGGTTGTTCACCTCGCCGTTCACGAAGAACACCTGGCCGATCCGGACGTTGACCCGATCGTTTTCACGAAGCCCCGGGTCATCGTTCATGTCCAGCTGGTCACGCGTCAGGACGATGGGTGGTTCCGGGGGACGGCCCGCGATGGGCGCCCGGATGATCTCCACCTCGGTTCCCGCATTGGCGGCCCAGCCGCCCGCCTGGCTGATGGCGCGATTCACGCTGCTGTTTTCCCCCGACAACCGGATCAATCCGGGAGTGCGCACCGCGCCGTTGACCTGCACTTCGAAGTCGCGATACCCCGCCATCGTCACCGACGGTTGCAGCTGCCCGGGGTTATAAAACCCCTTTTCTTCCAGCAGCCGCGCCAGCAGGTCTCCCACCTCGAGTTGCGTCAGTCCCTCCACCTTCACGGACTCCAGGTACAGGATCTCAATCGTGCCGTTGGACTGCACGAGGTAGTTCCGGTTCATCTCGCGGTCATCCGCGGGAATGCCGATGAAATCGACCTTCAACGTGTCGCCAGGACCAACGCGGTACTCGCGCGGCCCGACCGAGGTCGCTGGCGCGGGCGTGACGGGCGGCGTCTGCACGGTCTGCTGCTTCTGCGTGGTCTGCGGCGCCGGTTCAGGCGGCGGTGCCGGGGTCTCGGCCGCCGGCAACGGCGCGCACGCCACCAGCATCAACAGCACGGAGTAGATCGTCTTCTTCATCCTGCCCTTTCCTGTGCTCAGAACGAGAGCCGGAAGTCGGTGTAGAACCGGCTCCTGGCGTAGTTCCGCTTCGGTATCGGTGAGTGCCGATCGGCGTACTCGTACCGCAATCCGACCCGGGTGCCGGACAGGCCGCCGAAGTAGTACCCGAACTCGGCGCCCGCCACGACCGTGCGATCCGTGCGTGCCGCTTCGGCTCCGGTGGTGGTCACCGAGTACTTCAGCCAGCTGCCTCGCCCGTCAAACCGCAGATCGAAATGCTCCGAGAACCGCAGCTGCGTGGTGAATCCGCCGCCCTCTTCCACGTAGTAGGGATACAACGCGTCATACGACATGCCGGTGTCACGCAGGCCATTGAGCGCGACCCGCATCGTGTCCGCCACGACAAACCCGATCCCGCCCCGGGCCACCAGCCCCCGGAAGTCCGGCACCGTCGGGTCCTTGTGGCGCTGTGCTTTCCACCCCAGGGTCAGATTCAGGCCCAGCGGCGCGTCCGACGACGACTCCAGGCCGCCGTAATAGTACGTGGCGTCGGCGTCACGGAGCGTGTTGGTGACAAACCGTTCGGTGGTGATGTCGGCGCCACCGATCAGGTTGGTGAACGGCGTCAGTTCGTACCGCGCGTAGCTGCGGATCTGCGTGACCTTGTTGTCGAGGACCGCCCCCAGATCCGTGAAGTCGTACACCTCATCCTCGGCGTACTCGATCTTCTGCGACCGATAGGCCACCGACGCACCAAGCCTCCAGCCAAGACGAATGTCGGTGCCGTAGTCAAAGGCCGGCAGCTGGCGGCCGGCACGGGCGTCGATTTCGAATCCGCCGCGGGCGTGCGACTCCGCGCGCTCGACCGTGACCCACGGCCGGAGTCGATCCAGCCGCAACTCGGCGGTGGCCTTCAATCCGCCATCCACCGACCGCTCCGACCGGTACTGCCGGAACCACAGGTAGCTGTTGGACTGGCGCACGGTGACCAACAGGGCGCGGACCTGGATGCCCGCCAGTGATTCCATCGCGAGCGTGCCCGTGAGGTCCTGCCGGGGATCAGCCGGCTCGTTGAAGACGTTGTCATCGATGCCGAGGTCCCGAATCTGGAAGGTCGGATTGAAAAATACGGGGCCGAGTTTCAGCCGCGCATCCCTCCACGGCTCCGCCTTGGGATCGGGCGCTTTCCAGTCCTGCGCGGACACAGCACTCGCGCCGAGCAACAGCAGGACCGTACAGGCGACCGTCAGACGTGACATAGATTTTCTCCGTGACGGCGAACCTGAGCCGGGTCCGCTCGGGCAATGCCACAGTGTACGACGAGCGGGTGAAGCTCCGCCCTGTCAGTCACAACTCGTGGTGGCGCCGTCGGGCGTGCCGCCCGATGCGTCCCCGAGCCAGGACCAGTTAACCCCAATTCTATCAAACACTTGCGGCCTCATGGCGTCTCGACCACGCCCTCCAGCCCAGCCATCCGAATGCCACCAGCACCAGCACCCGCGGCGCCGACGCGGCCAGCGTCGGCCAGCCCAGCCGGAGAAACACCCACGGCACATCCACGGCCAGGAACGCCACGACCGCGACGAACAGCCAGCGTGGCGTGCCGGCGCGCACGACCGGGCTGAGCAGCAACGCCGCCGGCACCGCCATGATGAAGTTGAAGCGCTGATGAGCCAC
>JANLHE010000538.1 GCA_024653875.1 Acidobacteriota bacterium | reverse complement strand
GGACCGTCGCCGTTCGCCACCCCGACAAGCACGAGCAGGCCCTGCCCGATTTCAGACGCCACGTGCCCATCGATGGTCACCGAGGCGGAGCGCACGCGGGTGACGACCGCTCGCATGGGCCTACCGGAGGGCCGCGGCGGCCTGCGCCACCGGGTGTAAACGGGTGTCGAGGAGGTGGCGCGGCGCCACGTTGCCGATGGCCTTGATCATGGAGTTCTTGGCCTCGGGGTGCTCCAGTTCCAGTTCCGCGATCATCCGCTTGAGGCGCTGGCGTTTCAGGCTCAGGTCCCCGCACGCGGGACAGCAACAGCCGATGACCGGCAGGTTGTTCTCCTGCGTGTAGGCCCGCGCTTCGGCCTCGGTCACGTAGACCAGCGGCCGGATGACGGTATGTCTACCGTTGTCGGACGTCAGCCGCGCCGGCATCGCCTTGAGCGCGCCCTGGAAGAACACGTTCAGGAGCAGCGTTTCCACGAAGTCGTCCATGTGATGGCCCAGCGCGATTTTGGTCGCGTCCACGGAGTCGGCCAGCCGATACAACACGCCTCGGCGCAGGCGCGCGCACAACGAACACGGCGTCTCGCCGTCCTCGAGGATGTCGTCCATCACCGCGCCGATGGTTGTGTGCTCGATGTGCAGCTCCCACCCGCGTTCCGCGCACGCCCTGGTGACCACGTCGTGCTTGAAGTCGGTGTACCCGGAGTTCACATTGATCGCACAGATTGAGAACGTGATGGGCGCGCGCGTGCGCAGCACGTCCAGGATCTGAATCAGCGCCCAACTGTCCTTGCCGCCCGACAGGCCGACCATGATGCGGTCGCCGTCCTCGATGAGGTTGTGCTCGATGATCGCCTGCGTCGTCTTCTTGGCGATGCGCTGTTCGAGTGGAGTGCGGTAGGACATGGAACTTCTAACCGTTCGCTGACACGAGCGTGCGCGCGACGTCAGCCCACCGCAACGATGCCGCGGTGGCCCGTGCCTGCTGACCCAGGCGTTCAGCGAGGGCGCGATCCGACGCGAGGGCGGCCAGCGCCTCGCCGAGTGCCGTGGCGTCGGGCGCGGTGATACGGCCGTTGACGCCGTCAACGACCAGTTCCGCGGGCCCACCGCTGTCGTCGACCGTCACGACCGCCTTCGCCGCCGAGAAGGCTTCGACGGTGACGAAGCCGTAGTCCTCGCGCTTTGGCACGAAACAGACGGCGCGGCACGTCGCCAGGTAGTCCACCAGCTGGTCGTCGGAGATCCGCCCGGCGAACGTCACCCGGCCGTCCAGTCCCAGACGCACCGCCTCTGCCCGCAACGACGCTTCCCCATCGCCGCTGCCGGCGATCACGCAGCGCACGTCCCGCGCGGCGCCGGTGGCCAGCGCCCGCAGGATGAGATCGATCCGCTTCAACGGCTCCAGCCGTGAGACGACAAAGATGAAGTCGCCGTACCCATCACACCGGTAGGCGCGCGGCGGAGCCGGCGGATAGAGCACCTGCGACGGAACGCCGTTCCAGCGCTGCAAACGCTCCTGCACCGTGCGCGACTGCGCGTAAAGCGCCTTCAGGTGGTGCTTGAAACAGTATGTGTCCGCCGCGTGGATCAGGCCGCGGCGGACGCCCTCTTTCAACTTGCCCTGCGGCGAGAGGCGGCCGGCGAACTCGTCCCACAGGTCGTAGTACTCGCGCATCGTGTGGTTGAGCCAGCACACCTGGGAGGGATGGCGCACCGCGTACGACGGAAACCGCAGCGAGATGACGCGGTCCACTGGACGCCCGCCCATCTGGGTCACGTCGGTGAGCCACGTGGCGAGGTACTCCGCGCCTTGACGGCCGAACCGGTTGGAGGGTGTCGTGATGAGCCCGGCCTCGTGGCCTTCAGCGCCGAGCGCATCCACCAGCGCGCGCGCGATCACGAGGTGCCCGCCCTCGACCATTGGCGGCGACGACGTGACCACCGCGACGCGCGCCATCGATCAGGCTTCCGTTCCGCCGGCCAGCACGCGCGCCGGCACGCCGACCGCCTTGGCGCCGGCCGGCACCGGACCACGCACCACCGCGCCCGCGCCGATAATCGCGCGATCGCCGATCGTGACACCGTCGAGCACCTTCGCGCCCGCGCCAATCCAGACCCCGGCGCCCACGGCAATGCCGTCGGCCTTGCGCGGCTGGGCATTCACGGCCAGCGCGGGATCGCTGAAGTCGTGATCGCCGCCAATCAGGTAGCTGTAGGCCGCCAGCAGCGTGTGGGCGCCCACCGAGACGGTCCCCGCCGAGAAGATCTCGCAGTTGAAGCCGATGTTGACGCCGTCGGCCAGCGTGATATCGCCGTTCTTGCAGGACAGGATCGTGTTGCGGCCCACGAACACGCCCCGGCCGATCGTGATGCCGGCATTGGCGTCACCTTTGGCGTCCAGCAGGCAGTTGTCGTCGATGACCACGTTGTCTCCGACGTGAATCTTGTGCGGATGCCGCAGCACCACGCCCAGTCCGAACACGACGTTGCGCCCGCACGCGCCCAGCAGCCACCGATACATGACCTTGCGGAACACCAGGCCCAGCGCGCCCGGCATCCACTGGGCCACCATGACGACAAGCTCGTACTTCAGGAGCGCGAGGACGCCGGGGCGGCCGACGATGAGCGCGCGGTATTTGCCGGCGGCCCCCCCGGGCGCGCTGAGTTGGTCTTGCGCGCGGGGAATCTCGCGGTCAGATCCAGTCTTGGGCACGGTACCACTCCAATGTGCGTCCAATTCCGTCGCGCAGGCCCACGGCGGGCGCAAACCCCAGCTCGGCGCGGGCGCGGGAGATGTCAAACGCGCGACTCTTGGTGAAGAAGTCTACACGGCGCCGGTAGATTGGTGGCGTGATGCCGAAGGGCGCGCACACGGCCTCGCACACGGCGCCCGCGATCCAGAACGGCCAGACCGGCAGGCGCAGCCGGGGCGGCGTGACGCCCGCCACGTCGGCCGTGATCGCGATGAGTTCACGCAGCGTCGTCACCTCGCCGCCGGCGAGGATGTAGGTCCGCCCGGCCGCCCCCGGCACGGTGCCGCACAGGCGAAACCCGTCGCAGAGGTCCTCGACGTACGTGAGGTGGTAGAAAATCCTGCCGTCGCCCAGCAGGAGAAAACGGCCGCGCGCCACGCCGCCCAAGAGCTTGAACAACCGCCGGTCCCCAGGTCCGTAGATCCCGGATGGACGCGCGATGACCAGCTCCATGCCGGCCTCGGCGGCGGCCTGCGACGCCAGGCGCTCGCCCTCGACCTTCGTCTCCTGGTAGATATCGCCAGGACGGAGGGGTGCGTCTTCGTTCGCGGGCGGATGCTCCACGTCGCCATGGACACCCACCGTGCTGCAGTGGACCACGCGGCGCACCCCGGCGGCCGCCGCCGCGCGCACCAGCGCGGCCACGCCCTCGGCGTTCACGGCGCGGTACGCCGACGCCGGCAGACCGGCCGTGCGATACAAGGCGCCGATGTTGTAGACCACGTCGATCCCGGCGCAGGCGCGGCGCAGGCTCCCGGCATCCGTCAGGTCGCCAGCCACGACGTCAATCCCGGCGGCGCGAAGATCGGCGGCCGCCTCCGGGCGCCGCACGATCGCGCGCACGGTATCGCCCGCCGCCGCCAGCCGCCTCACCAGGTGGCTTCCGGTGAATCCGGTCGCGCCCGTGACAAGGACGTTCATCGCTCCGCCACCATCGTGACCGGTGAGCCGGCCAGCCACAGCAGGCCGACCGCGGCAAGCGTCCGTTCCGCGCCGCGTGTGAACGCCAGCGACCCGACGGCCTTGTGCAGGGCGATGGGCAGCACGAACTGCCGATGGACGGTCACGACACGATAACCATGCGCGGCAAACGTCGCGGCCACGCTGCGCTCGGGCATCACGCGATACGACTCGACATCGCCGCCGGCGGCGCGCTTGAGATGGCGCGCGAGGCTTTCCACGGCGGCCAGGCTCGATCGGGAGGGAAAGTCCACGACCACGCGTGTGCGCGCAACCCGGCACAGTTCGCCCACGCAGCGGCGCCAGTCCGGCGTGTGCATCAGCACGCGCAGCGACACGGCCACATCAAAGTGCGCATCGGGGAACGGCAGCGCGTGGGCATCGCCGACGTCGAAGTTCACAAGCACGTCCGCGGCTTCCGCGCGCGACCGCGCGACCTCCAGCATCTCGCTGGACGCGTCAACACCAGTCACGGTGGCGCCCGCGCGCGCCAGGCCAATCGCGGCGCGGCCGGTTCCCGTGCCCACGTCCAGGACCGAGCAGCCGGCCAGGGGCCGGTCCCCAGCGCCCTGCCCCGACGGCCGGCACGCATCCATCAGGAGGCGCTCCTGCGTCTCCAGGAGGAACTCGCCAATCGGCCCGCTGAACCGCAGGGTGTCGAACCCAGCGGCCACGTCCTTGTTGGCGTAATGCGTGTAGCTGTAATGCTGCCGGTTCACTGGAACAACACCTCGTAGGCCCGCCGCGTCTTGTCCACGAACGCGTCGTCGCTGTATTTCGTGTTGGCGAGATCTCGCGCGCGCCGCCCCATCGCACCGGCATCCGGGTCCGTGATGGCCCGCACCAGCCCCTCCGCCAGTCCTTCCGCGGTCGCCGGCGTCAGGATGGCCACATCGTCATTGAGCACCTGGGTGTGCGTCCGCAACCGCGTGGCCACAATCGGCCGTCCCGAGCGGAGGTACTGATAAATCTTGAGGGGCGTGTTGGTGCCGCTCGAGCGTGGCGACACGAGCGCGGTGGCGGCATCCAGATACGCGGGCACTTCTTCGGCGGGCCGCTGCCCGGTGAAGATCACGGCCGGCGCCAGGCCGCGGCGCTCCACCGACTGGCGCGCGGTGTCCACCTGCGCGGGCTCGCCTCCCACCATCACGAGGCGCGCGTCGGGATGCGACGCGACGACGATCGTCATCGCGTCGAAGAGCAGGTCGAGTCCCTGATACGCCTCGAACGTCCCGGTGTAGAGGACGACCGGCGCCGTGGCCGAAAGTCCCAGCGACTGCCGGGCGGCCAGCCCCGTGCCGGCCGACGGCGCGGCGCCGGAGCCTGCCGCGTTCTCAATCAGCACGGTGGGTACAGGCAGCTTCAGGGCCTTCACCGTGTCATCGAGGTCCTCGCAGATGACGATGACCACGCGCGATCGCTTGATCATCAGACGTTCCACCCAGGCAAAAAATGACACCAGCCAGGTCGCCTTGCCGTACCCGAAGTTCGCGATCTGCTGCGGCAGGCTGGAGTGCATGTCGTAGAGATGCGGCTTGCGCAGCATCGCGGCGAGCACGATCCCGATGGCGCCGCCCTCTTCGTGCGAGTGGATGGCGTCGTACTTCCGCGTCAGCGCCATCCGCAGCGCGGTCAGCGAGAGCAGCGCGTCAAGCGGAACCTTGGCCCACGACGGCCCGATGCGCACGCGCGACACGAAGGGCGGCTTCAGGCTGCGGACGATCCGCAGACCGGGCATCTCGACGTCGCGGCCGAACGGGTACGTGACAAGGTCCACCGTGTGTCCAAGCGATGTGAGCGCTCGAATGCGGTGGAATTCCGAAAAAGGTGTGCCCCGGGGCTCAAAGAAGGGCTCCGGCGCGATCATCAGTATGTGCATGCCTTCATGGCCCGATCGCATGGGCGTTGGGCCCCTTGATGGTACACTCCGCGGCCGTGAGTACGCCACCACGCCGCGGCCGTCAGGTCCTCCTGTGGACGATCAAGATCGTCGTCTCCGTGGGTCTTCTGTACGTGCTGCTGTCGCGCGTGGACATGGCGCGGCTCTGGGCCACGGCGCGCACGGCCTCGGTGCCGCTGTTGGCGGCAGCCCTGGGTCTCTACCTCCTGATGGTCATGATCAGCGCCTGGCGCTGGGGCCTGTTGCTGCGGGCCCAGCACGTGGCGGCGCGCCTGGCCACGCTGCTCCAGTCGTATCTGGTGGCGACGTTCTTCAACAACTTCCTGCCCTCCAACATCGGAGGCGACGTGGTGCGCATCCGTGACACGTCCACCGCGGCCGGGTCCAAGACGCTGGCGACAACCGTCGTCCTCGTGGATCGGGGCATCGGCCTGCTGGGCCTGGTGTTTGTGGCCGCGCTTGGCGCCTCGATGACGGCGCAAGCCAGCCCGGCGCTGGGGCCGATGGGCCCCGGCCTGCTGTGGCTCGGCCTGGCGGTCGGCGTGGCGCTGGCGGCACCCGTGCTGCTGCTGCCGCGCGGCGTGGGCCGGCTGCTGGCGCCGCTGAAGTTCCTGCACCAGGAGTGGGTGGAAGAGCGCATCGCCCGGCTGGTGCTGGCACTCGCGCGTTTCCGCGACGCGCCTTCGGCGATCGCCCTGGGGTTCCTGGGGGCCATCGCGGTGCAAGGGATCCTGGTGGCGTTCTATGCCGCGATCGCCCGCGCGATCCACGTGCCGATTCCGGTGGCCCATCTGGCCATCCTCGTGCCGCTGTCCTTCATCGTGCAGATGGCCCCGGTGTCGGTGAACGG
>JANLHE010000537.1 GCA_024653875.1 Acidobacteriota bacterium | reverse complement strand
CCTGGAGGCGTGGGCGGGCACGCCGGGCACCGTGGGGGGCGCCATCCACGGCAACGCGCATTACGGCGGGCACAACATCAGTGAACACGTCTCGGACGTCTGCCTGGTGTCGCCAGCCGGCGCGCTCGTGGTCGTGCCGTCCGCGCGGATGGGGTTCGGGTACGACACCAGCCGCCTCTTCGACACGCGCGAGATCGTGGTGTGGGCGGACGTGCGCGTGACCCCGGGCGCGCCCGACGCCCTGCGGGAACGTGCGCGCGCGTCGCTGGCCCATCGCACGCGCACCCAGCCGCTGCACCTGCCGAGCGCGGGGTGCGTGTTCCAGAATCCGGAGCCGTCACGCGATCGCGTGCCCGACGGCATTCCGTGGTCGGCCGGGGCCCTGGTCGACAGGGCGGGCCTCAAGGGCGCGCGCGTGGGGGGCGCCACGATCTCGGTGACCCACGCCAACTTCATCGTGACCGATGGGCGGACGACCGCCTCGGACATCCAGCAGCTGATCGCGCAGGCGCGCGAGGCCGTCCGGCGCCAGTTCGGTGTCGAACTGAGAGAAGAGATCGTGTACCTCGGGGAGTGGTGAGATGGCGTATCTGGTTGTGAGGGGCGGGCGGCGGCTCTCGGGCCGAGTGGCGGTGGATGGCAACAAGAACGCCGCGCTGCCGCTCCTGGCGGCGTGCGTGCTGACGCCGGACACGTGCGAATTGCGCAACGTCCCGCAGATTCGGGACGTGGCCGTCATGATTGCGCTGCTGCAGTCGCTGGGGGCCACGGTTGAAGGCGCGGGGACGCCGACGCTGCGCGTGACCTGCGCCTCCATCACGTCGGGCACGCCGGACCCGGCGCTGGTCGGACGCCTGCGTGGCTCGGTGATGCTGATGGGCTCCCTGCTGGCCCGCGTGGGGAGGGCTACCCTGGCGCCACCCGGGGGCGACTTCCCGGCGCGCCGCTCGATCAGCACGCACCTGCGCGCGCTGGAGGCCCTGGGCGCGCGCGTCACCGATCGCGTGGACGGGCATCGGCTGGAAGCCCCGTCCGGGCTGTCCGCCACCTCGATGTACCTGCCGGAAGCGAGTGTCACCGGCACCGAGACCGCGCTGATGGCCGCCGCGTGCGCCACCGGTACCACCGAACTGAGGCATGCGGCCTGCGAACCCCATGTCGTCGAGCTCTGCGAGATGCTCACCGCGATGGGCGCGCGCGTGGAGGGCGCGGGCACCAGCACGCTCCGGATTACCGGCGCCGCCTCCCTCACGGGCGTCACGCACACGCTGCGGGGCGACTACATCGAAGCCGCCAGCTGGGGCGTGGTGGCCGCCGTCACCGGCGGCGACATCACCGTCACCGGCGCGAAGGCGGTGGATCTGGAACCCACAACATCGGTGCTCGGCGACATGGGGCTCGACTTCGACCTCCGCGACGATGCCTTCGTGGTGCGGCCGTCGACGCTGCATGCTGCCAAACGCATCACCACCGGCTTGTGGCCGGCGTTCCCCTCGGACATCATCAGTCTCGTCACCGTGCTGGCCACACAGGCGGTGGGACGCACGCTGCTGCACGACTGGATGTACGAACTCCGCCTCTTCGCCCTCGAGCAGTTGAGCGCGATGGGGGCCGATCTGTTCCTCTGTGACTCCCACCGAATCATTGTCACCGGCCCGTCCAAGCTGCGAGGACGCGCGCTGGACAGCCGCGATATCCGGTCAGGGATGGCGCTCATCGCGGCCGCGCTTGCGGCCGAAGGGGAGAGCAGGAT
>JANLHE010000520.1 GCA_024653875.1 Acidobacteriota bacterium | reverse complement strand
ATCGGCGGGCACGTCAGAGGCCGTGGCCTGGGTGCTGAGCTGCAGCGCGCGCACGTACGCGATGACGCGCCACCGGTCTTCGACCGTAATCTGGGACCGATAGTCCGGCATCACGCCGAACCCGTTTGTGATGACATCGTAGAAGTAGCCCGCCGGCGCCAGCCGCAGCCGATCGATGTGCATCGACTGCGCGACCTTGAAGCCGCGCTGGACCACCATCCCGTTGCCCACGCCGGTGCGGCCGTGGCACGCGGAGCAGAACGCGTTGAACCGCTCCTGCCCGCGATCGAGATCCGCGCGCGTGATGGCGAACGGAAACTCGGTGGCCGGAAGCCCGTCCGGCCCCTTGCCCGTGTGCAGGTACGCGTCGTCGTGCAACTGGCCGCGCGCGACGGTGCCTTCCACGATCGGGCGAGCCGAACTGCCGTTGGCGAAGAACTCGGAGGCTTCGAGCGGATCGTACCGGGGCGCGTCGTGCATATCCTGCCGGCAGCCGGCGGCCGCCACGGTGGCCAGCGCGATCGCCGTCAACAGGCGGCGTGCGGATGTCTTGCGATCAGTGCTCAACGGGCACCACCTCACGGGGATTCAGGCTGGCGAGAAACGCCCGGGTCTGTTCCGCGTCAAACCGCGGATCGTCCGCCTCGATGGCGAGGAAGAAACTGGTCTGGCTGGCGAGGGCGAACCGGGGAGCATTAAACACCGGATGGTACGGGCGCGGCAGGCCATTCAGGACGATCATGGAGATTCCGGCCGAGAACGCCGCGAACAGAATCGTCAACTCAAACGTGACCGGAATGAACGACACCCAGGAGTGGAACGGCCGGCCGCCGATGTTCATCGGATACGCAATCACCGCCGCCCAGTACTGAAGGCCGTATCCGGCGAGACCGCCCATCAGGCCCGCCGCCAAAACGAACGGGGCCACCTTGCGCTCCTTCATGCCGAGTGCTTCCGCCACGCCGTGAATCGGCATGGCCGAATAGGCGTCGGTCTTCGTATAGCCCGCCTCGCGCACCTTGTGCGCGGCGTCCAGCAGCGCCTGCGTGGAGTCAAACTCCGCCATCAGGCCGTAATAGGGCGTGGTGGTCTGCGATGAGTGGGCCATCAGTGCGCCCCTCCTTCGGTGGTGGGTTTCTGCTTCGGCGATGCCTCGGGCAGCAGCGTGCGCATTTCAAAAATCGAAATCATCGGCAGCACTCGCACGAACAGGAAAAACAGCGTCATGAACAGGCCGATCGTTCCGGCAAATGTCAGGAAGTCCCAGCGCGTGGGACTGAACGGGGCCCACGACGAGGTCAGGAAATCGCTGCTCAGGCTGGTCACGATGATGACGAACCGCTCCAGCCACATGCCGACGTTGACGAACATCGCCACGGTGAACAGCACGGCGATATTGCGGCGGAATCGCTTCAGCCAGAGCAGCTGCGGCACGATGAAGTTGCACAGCAGCAACGCCGGGTACGCCCAGGGGTAATAGCCGTCGAAGATGCGCAGCCGCAACATCTCACGCTCGTAGAGGCTCCCGCTGTACCAGCCGAAGAACAGCTCGCATGCGTAGCCGTAGACCACGATCAGGCCGGTCACCAGCGTGACCTTGGCCATGTTCTCGAGGTGGCGCATCGTGATGAAGTCGTGGAGTTTGTAGATCGCCCGCAGCGGAATGGCGAGCGTCAGCACCATGGCAAAGCCGGCGTACACGGCGCCGGCGACAAAGTAGGGCGGGAAAATCGTCGCGTGCCAGCCGGGCAGGTTGGACACCGAGAAGTCGAAGCTCACCACGGTGTGGACCGACAACACGAGCGGCGTGGAGAGCCCGGCGAGGATGAGATAGGCGGTTTCGTACCGGTACCAGTGCCGCGCCGATCCGCGCCAGCCCATCGCCAGCATGCCGTAGAGCTTCTTCACGAAGGGCTTTTCCGCCTTGTCACGGAACGTCGCCAGGTCGGGAATCAGTCCGATGTACCAGAACAGCAGGGACACGGACCCGTACGTGGAGACGGCGAACACGTCCCAGATGAGCGGGCTGCGGAAGTTCGGCCACAGGCTCATCACGTTCGGGTACGGCAGCAGCCAGTAGATCGCGAGCCAGGGACGGCCGGTGTGGAAGATCGGAAAGATCATCGCGCACGCCACGGCAAACAGCGTCATGGCTTCGGCAAACCGGTTGATGGACGTGCGCCAGTCCTGTTTGAAGAGGAGCAGGATGGCCGAGATCAGCGTGCCGGCGTGGCCGATGCCGATCCACCAGACGAAGTTGATGATCGGGAATGCCCATGCCACGGGCATCTGGTTGCCCCAGACGCCCACGCCATTGAACAGCACGTAGGTCAGCGACATCAGCAGGCACAACAACAGGACGAAGCCAACGGCCATGAAGGCAAACCACGCGGTGGGCGTGTTTTTCGACAACACCAGCGCCGACAGCTTGTCGGTGATGCTCGCGTAGCCGTGGCCCGGTCCAATGACCGGCACCGCGCCGAGCGGGTCTTGCGTTGGATTGTGGCTGACGTCCACCGATTCTCTCCGTTCGCCCGGTTTCTAGTGACCGGAAGTCTTGTAACTGGCCGGCAGCTCGGTTGGAAGCGCCGGATTCGGATTGCGCACGACGGCCAGGTACGTCGTCCGCGGGCGGCTGCCGAGATCTTCCAGCAACCCATAGTTGCGTTCCTGCGCGGCCAGTTGTGACACCTGGCTGTCAGGGTTGTTGAGGTCGCCGAAAACGATCGCCTCAGCCGGGCACGCCTGCTGGCACGCCGTCTGAATCTCGCCGTCGGCAATGTCGCGCTCGCCGGTCTTGGCGTCGATTCGGGCGTGGTTGATGCGCTGCACGCAATAGGTGCACTTCTCCATCACGCCGCGGCTGCGGATCGTGACGTCCGGATTCCGCTGCGCCTTGAGTTCCGGCGTCGTGAAGTCGGAATACAACATGAAGTTG
>JANLHE010000519.1 GCA_024653875.1 Acidobacteriota bacterium | reverse complement strand
GTGCCGCTCGTCCCGGGCTGAAGCCCGGGACCTCCGTACACGCAACCGAAGGACGCTCTAGACGAAATGGACACGATGATGCGTAGGTCACACACTCTTGCCTTCACGGCGGCGTTTGCCGCCATCACACTCACTGCGGCCGCCTGCGGAGGAAACGCCGCCCCGGCCGCCGACGCCAACGCCACCGCGGCGCCCGCGGTGGTCCAGCTCGCACCCGAGAACGTCGCCACGGCGGTCGTGGCCGACATCACGTCCGGTCCTTTTGTCTCGGGGCAACTGACGCCCGCGCGCGAGGCCACCGTGCGCGCCCAGATTGGCGGACCGCTGGTCTCGCTGACCGTCGATCGCGGCCAGGCCGTGCGGCAGGGCGCGGTGATCGGCCGCATCGCCGCCCGCGAACTGGACGACGCCCTGTCGTCCGCCCAGGTCGCGGTGAAGTCGTCCGAGAACTCACTGACGGTGGCGAAAAGCGAGGCCGCGCGCACCGAGTCCCTGGTCAAGGGCGGCGCGCTCGCCGCGCGCGATCTCGAGCAGGCCCGCAACATGGTGGCCGGCGCCGAAGCACAACTCGCGGCGGCGAGATCTCGCGAAACCGGCATCCGCCAGCAGCTCGACGACACCATCGTCAAGGCGCCGCTCACGGGGATCGTGTCCGACCGGCCGGCAAGCGCCGGCGACATCCTCTCGCCGGGCACGCCGATTGTGACCATCATCGACCCCTCGAGCATGCGGCTGGAAGCCGCGGTCACGTCCGACCAGGTGTCGCTCGTGCGTCCGGGCGCGACGGTGCGCTTCCGCATCCGCGGCCTCTCGAACGAACTGGTGACGGGCACCATCGATCGTCTCAGCCCGACGGCCGATCCCATCACGCGCCAAGTCACCATCTTTGTCACGATGCCGAACGCCGGCGGCACGCTCATCGCCGGACTGTTCGCGGAGGGCCGCGTGGATGCCGAAACACGCCGGGGCGTCATCGTGCCGATGGGCGCCGTGGACGAGACCGGACCCACCGCCACCGTGACCCGCATTCGCGGCGGCAAGGCCGAGCGCGTCACGGTCACGCTCGGCATCCGGCAGTCGGAAGCCGAGCTGATTGAAATCCGCAGCGGGCTCGACGAAGGCGACGTGGTGATCCTGGGAGCGGCCAAGACCTTGTCGCCGGGCACGCCCGTGCGCGTCGTGGGCGCCATCCCGCCAACTGCGGCGTTCCCGAGCGGTATCTAATGGTTATTTCAGATTTTGCCATCCGGCGGCCCGTCATTACGGTCGTCTCGATGCTGGCCCTGGTGGTCTTCGGCCTCGTGGCGCTCACGCAGCTCCATACCGATGAGTTTCCGGAGGTCCAGCCGCCCATTGTCGTCGTCGCCGTGCCCTATCCAGGCGCGTCGCCCGACAACGTCGAACGCGAGATCGTCGAGCCGATCGAGGAGTCGCTGGCCGGCATCAGCGGCGTCAAGGAGATTCAGTCGTCCTCGCTCGACAGCTTCGCGACGATCACGATTCAGTTCACGTACGAGAAGGACCTGCAGGAAGCGGTGCAGGAAATTCGCGACGAGATCAACGAGATCCGGAACGACCTGCCGCCCGAGATGGAGGAGCCGGTCCTCACCAAGATCAGCCTGACGGACTTCCCGGTGGTGTCGCTGGCGCTGTCCTCGGACACGCTGGCCATTCCCGAGCTCACCCTGCTGGCGGACCCGGGCATCACGCGCCGGCTGCGCGCCCTGCCGGGCGTGGGCGCGGTGGACATCTCGGGCGCCAACACGCGCGAGATGTCCGTGGAGATCCACCCGGACGCCCTGCAGACGACCGGCGTCAGCGTGTCGGAGATCGTGGCGGCCATCCGCATCCAGAATCTGGCGGCCCCGGTGGGCCGGCTCCAGGGGCGGAACGACGAGCGCACCATCCGCCTGCGCGGGCGCGTGGAAACCGCCGAGGACTTTGCGCGCGTGATTGTCACGCAGCGCGCCGGGCGCGTGGTCCGCCTGGGCGACGTGGCCTCCGTGCGCGTCGGCGTCGAGGAGGCCCGCACCACGGCCGTGTACTCCGGCCAGGACGCGGTCGGCATCGACATCAAGAAGTCGCGCGGCTTCAGCACGACCGCGGTCGCCGACAACATCCGCGCGGAGGTGGAGGCGATCAAGTCGATGCTTCCAGGCGGCGTCGTCCTGCACATCGTGCGCGACGCGGGCACGCGCGTGGAGCATTCCGTCGCCAACGTGCAGTCGGCGCTCATCGAGGGCGCGCTGCTCACCGTGCTGGTGGTCTTCGTGTTCCTCAACTCCTGGCGGTCCACCGTCATCACCGGCCTGGCGTTGCCGGTCTCGGTGCTGGCCTCGTTCATCGCGGTCATGGCGTTTGGCTTCACGCTCAACACCATGTCGCTGCTTGGCCTCTCGCTCGCCATCGGCATCCTGATCGACGATGCGATCGTCGTGCGAGAGAACATCGTGCGCCACATCGAGATGGGCAAGAACCACTACGACGCCTCGCGGGAGGGCACGTCTGAAATCGGGCTGGCGGTCACGGCCACCACGCTGTCGATCATCGTGGTCTTCGTGCCCATCGCCTTCATGGGTGGCGAAGCCGAGCAGTGGTTTGCGCCGTTTGCGTTGACGATTGCGTGCTCGGTCCTGGTGTCGCTGTTCGTGTCCTTCTCCCTGGATCCCATGCTCTCGGCGTACTGGCCCGATCCGCATACGCCAATGGCGCAGCGGTCGTTCGTCTCGCGCGGGCTGGGGGCGTTCAACGGCTGGTTTGACCGGCAGGCCGATCGGTACAAGACGGTGATCGGCTGGGCGCTGAAACACCGGCTGGCGATGGTGGCACTGGCCATCGGATCGTTTGTGTTCGCGTTGGCGATGCCGGCGCTGGGTTACCTCGGCGGCGGGTTCTTCCCCGTCCAGGACGTCTCCGAGTTCATCGTCCAGGTCGAGACCCCGCCGGGCTCAAGCCTGGACTACACCAAGCGCAAGGCCGAGGAGGCCGCGGCCCTGGCGCGCAAGAAGACGGGCGAGGTGCTCTACACCTACACCACGATCGGCAACCAGACGGGCGCCGTGGACGAGGGCACCATCTACGTGCGCCTGACGCCGAAGGCCACGCGCGCGCGGCACCAGGACGAGATCGCCGGCGAGCTGCGGACCGAGTACTCGCAACTGGGGGGCGTGGTCGCGTCGATTTCGAGCGGACGTCTCGACAATCGAAAGCAGATCCAGGTCCAGGTGCGCGGCGCGAACACCCGCGAACTGACGCGGATTGCCGACGAGGTCATCACGCAGGTGCGCCAGGTGCCCGGCGCGGTGGACGTCGGTTTTTCCACCCGGGGCCAGAAACCGGAGATGGACATTCGCATCGACCGCGCGCTGGCCGGCACGCTGGGCATCAGCGTGGCGGACGTGGCACAGGCGCTGCGGCCGGCGTTCGCCGGCGTGGACGCGGGCGACTGGGTCGATCCCACCGGCAAGACGCGCGACGTGACCGTGCGGCTCTCGGCGGAAGCCCGGCAGCGATCGAGCGACCTGGCCGCGCTGCCGATTCTGGTGCGCGACTCGCAGGGCCGTCAGGGCGCGATGCCCCTGGGCCAGCTCGCCACAATCACCTCGGCGCTCGGTCCGGCCCGCATCGACCACCTCGATCGCGACCGCGTGATTGCCATCCAGGCCAACACCCAAGACCGGCCGCTGACCGAGATCATCGCGGAAATCCAGAAGAAGGTGGACGCGATCGCGCTGCCGGCGGGTTACTCGATTACCCAGGGCGGCGAGACGGAAGATCAGCAGGAGGTCTTCTCGCGCATCATCATCGCGCTCGGCGTCGCGGTGGTGCTGATGTACCTCGTTCTGGTCGTGCAGTTCGGATCGTTCCTGGATCCGCTCGCCATCATGCTGTCGCTGCCCCTGTCGCTCATCGGCGTGGTGCTGATGCTGATGCTGACGGGCGACACGCTCAACATCATGAGCATGATCGGCGTCATCCTCCTGATGGGCATCGTCGCCAAGAACGCGATCCTGCT
>JANLHE010000518.1 GCA_024653875.1 Acidobacteriota bacterium | reverse complement strand
ATCGACCTGCGCGGTACCGCTGACGGGGCCATGGACGAAGCCGTCGCCGCCGCGCGTCTCTTCGTGAAGACCGGCACGCTGGCCATTCGCGCCGAACGGGACACACCCCGCGTGACGGTCGCGGCCCAGGCGGGCGATGGCCGGCTGACGCTGCCCGTGGTGCTGCTCGTCTCCAACGGCACGGCCGGCGCGGCGGAGGTATTTGCCGCGGCGCTCAACGGCAACGGCCGCGGCGATCTGGTCGGGGAACCCACCGCGGGCCTGGCCGCCGAGCAGCGGCTGGTGGCCCTGCCCGAAGAGCGCGGCCTCTGGATGACCTACGCCCGCTATCTCGCCCTTGACGGCGAGCCCATTCACGAACGCGGACTGCGCCCCAACCTCGCGGTGGAATCGCCGAACCTCGCGTTTGACGAAACGCCGCCCGCCACAGATGAGATGCTGGCGAAGGCGGTGGAGCGACTGGCCGCGCGGACCACGCCGCGCACGCCCGTGTCGCAGCCTTGACAGTGATCAGGGTGCGGCGTATAACCCCCCTGCGCAGAGCGCGGGACCCAGAAGGTTCGGAGGCAGCATGAACAAGCAGGATCTGATCGCGAAGCTCGCGAGCGACGTCGGGTTGACCAAGTCGAGCGCGGCCGCGGCCGTGGAGTCATTCATCGAAGGCATCTCGAAGGCGCTCAAGAAAGGCCACTCCGTGACCCTCGTCGGATTCGGCACGTTCAAGACCTCGGTGCGCAAGGCCCGCACCGGCCGGAACCCCCAAACCGGCGCCGCGGTCAAAATCCCCAAGCGGAAGGTCGCCCGGTTCACCGCCGGAAAAGCCCTCAAAAACAGCCTCAATTGACCGGCCCCCGGCAATCTGGCGCCGGGCACCCCGCAAGTACCGTATAATGGCCGTTCGTCTTGAGCCCGGAGGGGCCCGTTGTGCGGGTGTGGCCAGGCGCAGAAGGAAGGCCATAGGCGCGTAGCTCAGCTGGTTAGAGCGCCTGCTTGACATGCAGGAGGTCGGCGGTTCGAGTCCGCCCGTGCCTACCATTCTTCAGATTTAGGCATTCGCACCGAGCACCGAATTTTTCCATGTCCGCTGTCACCATCACACTCCCTGACGGGTCCGAGCGCAGTGTGCCTTCAGGCACACCTGTGGCGACCTTTGCCCAGGAAGCGCTGCCGGGTGGCGTGGTGCGGAAAGCGCTGGCCGCGTACGTGGACGATCGGCTGGTCGATCTCAGCTTCCCCCTGACCGGGAACGTGCGTCTCCGCATCCTGACCCCGGAGGGTCCGGACGCGCTCGCCCTGTACCGCCACTCCACCGCGCACCTGCTGGCGGCGGCCGTGACCCAGCTCTACCCGGGCGCGCAATGTGGCATCGGCCCGGCCACCGACGAGGGTTTTTACTACGACTTCGTCGTCGAGCGGCCGTTCGTCCCGGAAGACCTCGAGAAGATCGAGGCGAAGATGAAGGAACTGGCCGCGCAGGACCTGCCCTACCAACGGCAGCTCTGGGAGCGCGACGAGGCCATTGCGTTCTTCACCCGGCGGAACGAGCCGCTCAAGGTGCAGCTCATCCGCGAGAAGACCGAAGGCCAGTCGCACGTGTCCTGCTACACCATCAAGGACCGCGAGACCTTCGTGGACTTCTGCCTCGGCCCGCACGTCCCCTCCACCAGCAAGCTGAAGGCGTTCAAGGTGCTCAACGCCTCCAACGCGTACTGGAAGGGCGATGCGCAGGGCACCCCGATGCAGCGCATCTACGGGACCGCGTTCCTGAACAACGACGACCTGAAGCAGCACCTGCAGCGCTTCGAGGAAGCCAAGAAGCGTGACCACCGCAGGCTGGGCAAGGACCTGGGCCTGTTCACGTTCCACCCGTACGCGCCCGGCGCGGCGTTCTGGCTGGGCAAGGGCACCACGCTCTACAACACCCTGGCGAACTACATGCGTGAGGTGCTCTTCCCCGCCGGCTACGACGAGGTGAAGACGCCGCTCATCTACAACAAGGCGCTCTGGGAAACCTCCGGCCACTGGCAGCACTACCGCGAGAACATGTTCCTGGT
>JANLHE010000516.1 GCA_024653875.1 Acidobacteriota bacterium | reverse complement strand
CGCCATGGCCATCTTCAGGGCCGCGAAGGACGCGACCCTGCTTGCCGCCCGCTACGAGACGTTGGGCGTCGTCATGGACGTCGTGGGCCGGAACGCCGGCAAGACCTCTGCCGAGATGCAGCAGTACGAGAAGGATCTGCGGAAGACGGGCATCGCGGCTATCGAGGCGCGGGACAACCTCGCCCGGATGGCCGGGGCGCAGATCGACCTCGCCAACGCCAGCCAACTGGCCCGGATCGCCCAGGACGCCGCCGTCATCGCGGGGACCAATTCGTCGGAAGCCTTTTCGCGGCTGATCGACGGCATCTCCACGGGCCAAACCCGCATCCTGCGCACCCTTGGCCTGTTCATCGACTTCGACAGCGCCTTGGAACGGTACGCGAGGAGCATAGGCGTAGCCAAGGACAACCTCACGGAGTTCCAGGCGACCCAGGCCAGGGCCAACGCCGTGTTGGAGGGTGGAGGGCAGATTGCGGGCGCCTACGAGGCCGCCATGGGCACCGCCGGCAAGCAGTTGGGGTCCATGAAGCGGCTGGTGGACGATCTGCGGGTGAGTGTGGGTGGGCTATGGATGGCGGCGTTCTCGAAGGGCGTGGTGGGTGTGTCGGACGCGCTGAAAGACGCGAACGCATGGGTAGAGCGGAACAAGATGTCGCTTGTGGCGTGGGCGGACGTTGGCGTGAAGGCCGTCGGGGCCCTGATCGCCCCGTTCCGCCTGCTCATCAGGCTCGCGTTCAATTTCGGGCAACAGGTCGGGGAGGGCGCCACCATCCTCGGCCAACTCATCGCCGGAGACTTTGCTGGGATGCGGGCGACGTCGGCACGAATCCTTGCAAATTCTGACGACGTCATGAACGCCTTTTCGGACTACTTGACCGCGCAGGTAGCGCTGACCGACGCCTACAAAATGGCGGCCAAGGGCGGCGACAGCACCGCCAAGGCGAACAAGATCGTGACGGGTACCGTCCGGGACCAGACCGCCGCTGTCGTGGCCCTGACCGCAGCCCAGAGCAAGCTGCTCATGGTCGGCGCGGGAGTGACGGGGCCGAACATGGGGTCGTTCGGGTCTGGGACCCCGGAAAGCCTGGCACGGTGGAAGATGGGGCAGGCCAACAAGTCCAAGATGCTCCCGTTCGGCAACACGCTCACGCCCAGCGCTCGGGGGGCGTCCACGCCCGGATGGCAGACAGCGGGAGCGAAGACGGGCATCGGCGGAATGCTGTCCGACGCCGGCGGCGCGATCAAGGAAGGGCTCGGCTCCCTGTTCGCCCAGTTCGGCCCCCAGGGCCTCGCGCTGGCCGCCGTGTTCGACATCGTGAAGGGCGCCATGGAGCCGCTCACGCCCGTCATCGACGCGCTGCGTGAGCCGCTCCGTATCGTCGGCACGCTGATCGGGCAGACGCTTGCGCCGGTCCTGAGGCTTCTGGTACCGGTCATCGAACTCGTGGCGAAGGCGTTCACCTACGTCCAGCAGACGCTCGGGTATTTCGTCCAGGGAATCGGCTGGCTCATCGACCATCTCGTGCCCGACTTCATCTCGAAGGTCGGCCAGAACATCGAGCAGTACGGCAAGGACATGGTGGCCAACTCCAAGGCCGCCCGGAAGGCGCTCGACGCCACGAATGATTTTGCCGAGGCCCTGAGCGCCGCCGCAGTCAACATCCCGAGGGCGCTCCCCTTGGCCTACCTGCGCCAACAGTACGGCATGGGCGGGCCCAGCGGTGGCACGTCCGGCGGCACGACAGGCGGGAGCGGTGGTGGTGGCGGCGGTGGTGGAGCCAAGCGCAAGGACGACGAGACACGGGTCACGAACTACAGTTTCGCGGCGGGCTCTATCGTCACGCAGGCGCAGAACGGGGCGGAACTGTTGGACGAACTGGAAGCCGAGCTGCGGCGCCGCAAGGGTAGTGGCCAGACCGTAGGCATGGACCGATACTACCAGCTCCGCACGACATGAGGACGGATCTCGTTGCCGGTGAGCTGACGCTTCTGCAAAGCGGCGAGTACGACGAGCACTGGCGGGTGAAGATCGCCAACGGCGACGGCACGATGATCGACGTGTCCGGGCGGCTGGTGTCGTACTCGATCCGGCTGCCGAAGCCCGAAGCGACTATCGGCACGGCGGAACTCACGTTCGCCCGGGAGATCAACGACGACGAAACGGCGTCGCTGGCCCCGTTGGTCGATGCCAGTTCGTACAACCGCCTGGACGATACGGTCACCGTCTCGCCGCTCCTGAACATCGGGCGGGCCGTGACCGTGGAGCTTGCCGTCACGGCCCGGGGTGGCGCCCGTCCGGCCGACGTGTCCACATCCTGGCACGAGATCATCGGGGGCTTCGCCAAGCAGCCCGCGTGGCCGAGGCGCTACGGCGACGTGACGTTGGAGGTCCACGACCGGGCCTACAAGCTCATGCGGACCCACGTGGAGGATCCGCAGACCTACGCGCTCGGGACCACCATCGAGGCGACGATCCAGGGCGTGCTCGACGACGTCATGGGCGCTGGCGCCTACACGCTCGTCGTGGACGACGTGGCGAACTCGCCCGCGGGCACCACGGGCTCCGCGCTGTCGGTCAACTACCAGCCCGGCATCGAGCCCGTGTGGGACGCTATCCAGTCGCTGGCCGCGTCCATCGGCTGGGTGCTCTGGTACCGCTACAACGGCTCTGGCGTGGCCGAACTGACGCTCACAGAGCCCCGCCGCGCCAAGGTGACGGCCGACTACACGTTCACGAACGCCCAGATTCAGGACGTGGTGAACTTGACGGTGATTGAGGAGGACATCCGCAACGTCGTCGTCGTGGACTTCGTGGACGGCGACGGCGTGGCCCAGACGGTCACGGCAGAAGACGCCACGAGCATCGCCAAGTAT
>JANLHE010000514.1 GCA_024653875.1 Acidobacteriota bacterium | reverse complement strand
ACCTTGAAGTGCGGCTCGGCGACTTCAACAGACGCGTTAGATCTCGCACAGTCTTCGAGCAGCATGACCCACCCCAGCCAAGGCATCGGGTGCCTACCGCCGAGGATTCCCTCACGACAGGCTGTTGCAAAATCGTGCCCAGTGCCAACAGCTTCTTCCGTCCGGTTATTGAAGTTATTGCCGAACGACGGTCCGCGTTGCGACTTAAACTCCATTGCGGCCAACAGCACACCACTCTTGACGACGAGGAGGTCCCACTTCTTTGTGGGCCGGAAGTATCCTGGCAGCTCGAGCCTGGCGTCCGTGAAAACGTGACTGTCCTTGAGGCCGTTGATCAGGAGCACGTGCTTGATGAGCACGCAAAACCCGTCCATCTGCTTACCACCGGTAACAGCCGCCCTTCGGCCGCGATCGGTAGCTGCACTGCCGGCCTGTTTCGCGCCCTGCTCGTCGAGTGTGCGCCAATACGTTGCGACGGCATGGCGAGTCAGCTCTTCGGTTCCGGAAAGGTCAACAGGCATGGGTGAGTCAGGTTGAGGGTATGCAGTGGAGTATAACCGGCAGTGTCAGTGTCTGGATCCGTTGGATCGGCTCCGGAGATGGCTGGCGTCGGCCGCCAAAGCCCGTGAAAACACAGCAAGGCCGACCTTGTGACCAGCACCGGGCGCCAGGCGCTCGTTCACCGACCCGGATAGCGCGTCGTCATGCCCGTGCGCGCGTTGGTGATCGTGAATGACCCATCGTCGCGCGCGCTGAGCTTGAGCCAGTGTGCCGTGGCCTCACTCAGGTTGGCGATGCGATCATCGCCAAAGTTCTCTGCGCCTTTGGCCTCCGAACGGTGTAACTGCCACGTGTCTGTCCCCAATGCCGCACGGAGCGTCGTGAACATGGCCGCGGCGCCACCCTTGGTCGCGCTGTTGTTCAGGATCGCCACGCGCGGTTTGATAGCCGCGAACAGTGACGGATCCGCCGCGTCCGCGCCGCCGTGATGCGACACCAGGTACACGTCTACGGGACCGATCTGATCGGATGGGCACGCCAGCCTGAACAATGGCGCGTCGGTCAGGTCGCCGACATCGAGGAAGCGGAACCTGCCGAATTGCAGAAGGATGCCGGTCGACCGTGGGTTCTCGGTCATTTCGGACGCCGCAACGCCTGACGGCACACAGGCCGCATTCGCTCCGCGCGACGCACCTGTGAGCGGCGTCGAGAGCGTCTCGCCTCCGGAACTGACGATGGTGGCTTCGATGCCGGTCAGGGGAATGCGATCGCCCGGCCGTGGCTCGATGTGGCGCTTGCCGGCCCGCCCGGCCGCGTACGCCTGATGAATGGCGATGGTTCCGGCCACTCGATCGGCATCAGCCGTCACACCGCCATGGTCGATGAAGGCGTCGATCGGGATCAGTTGCGACAACTCCGGAACGCCGCCGATGTGATCGGCGTGAAAATGCGTCGCCAGCAGATAGTTGATCCTCGTCACCCCGGCCGCCCTTGCCACTGCCAGGACGCGTTGAGGATCGCGCGCCTTGGCCGGATCGCCTGGTCGTGAGGAGAAACTCCCCGTGCTCGGAAACCCGGCGTCGACCAGCATCGTCTGACCGGCGGGCGTGACGATGAGCGTGGCCTGTCCGCCTTCGACGTCAATGAAATAGATGTCGAGGGTTTGTGCCGTCTGCGCGCGTGGCGCGGCTGTCACGGGCGCAAAGGCCAGGGCAAGCGCAACAATCATTGGCTTCATCGCCGACAGTGTAACTCCGCGCCGTGCCGGCGGCCGCGGCGCTTGACAATTTCAATTTACATATAGATGCTAGTAAAACTCCAGTAGCGAGATTGCCATGCCCAGAACCGCTCTCGGTGACGTCGAACATTTTGTGTTGATCGCCCTTCTCCATCTAGGGGACGACACCTACTCGGTACCCATCTTGGCCGAGATCTCCCGGCGAACCGGACGCGAGGTGGCCCAGGCCGCCGTCTACATCGCATTGCGACGGCTGGAGGAAAAGGGACTTGTGCTCTCGCGTCTCGGCGAGGCGACCGCGCTGCGCGGTGGCCGCGCCAAGCGCCACTTCAAGCTGACACCGGCCGGGCGGAAGCAGTTAAGAGACGCTCGCGAGGCCTTTGTCCAGATGTGGGCCGGCGCCGAAAACCTGGTGAAGAAGGCGCCGCGATGAGTCAGCCCAGGCCGCCGCGCGTCGCCGAGTGGCTGCTCGCCGGCCGCATGCAACCCGATGAACGCGCCTCCGTCCTGGGCGACGTCGAAGAACAATTCCACGAGCAGGTCCGCACCGCCGGTGTGTGGCGGGCGACGCTCTGGTACTGGCAACACACCATCGGGCTGATGTGGGGCTTGTGGTGGTGGACACCGCGGCCGGCATGGTCCAGGGGGCGCGTGATGGCAATGGACGATGTGCGGTACGCGGTGCGGCGGTTGCGGAAGCAGCCACTGACCTCGCTTGTCTCAGTGGCCACGCTCGCGTGCGCCATCGGGGCGGCGGCCGCGACGTGGTCGTTGGTTTCATCGCTCATGCTCCATCCGCTCAATGTCACAGAGCCGGAACGCCTGTTCGAGATCGGATATCGTCGCAACGCCACGAGCGCGCCAACCTCGGGCTTCACATATCCGGCGTCCAGAATGCTGCTCGATGCCGGGCTGATGCCGATGGCTGCGGTGGGGTCGATCGGATCGCCGACACCGCTGCTGGTGCAGGGCGCGGGGGACGCGCGCGTCCGCGCCGTGCGGTTCGCATCTCCGAACTTCCTGGACGTCCTTGGACTCAATCCAACGCTGGGCCGCTTTTTGTCGGAGGCGGAGGATCGGCCTGGGGAACCCCTCGTGGCGGTGTTGTCCGAGCGTTTCTGGAAGAGCGAATTCAACTCGGACCCTGGAGTCGTTGGACGGACGATACAGGTGCGGGATCAGCCCACCCGTATTGTCGGCGTCGCCCCACGTGGCTTTCGGGGGCTTGACCTGCGCCTGTCGCCGGATCTCTACATGCCGTTGCACACCATCGACCGCGTGCAGCCCTGGGATGGTCTCTACAGCAATCGGCCGCCCGTCCACTGGGTAGACCTCGTGGGCCGGCTTCCCGGCGGCGTGACGCCGGCCCAGATGGAACAGCGGCTGAACGGCCTGCAACTGGACTGGTTCGGCTCCACTCCTGAGAAGACCTTCGTTCTGACCGACGTGGAAACCGCGGCGCTGTCGGAAGGGGCGCGCACGGACTTCAGGCAGTTCTCGCGCCTGCTGGGGACCACGGTCGCACTCCTGCTGGCGATCGGCAGCCTCACCGTCGGAATGCTCCTGCTGATGCGCACCGAAGCGCGAGGCGGCGAGTTTGCGATGTGCATGGCCCTGGGAGCCTCTCGGCTCAGGCTGGCGTCAGGCGTAGCGATCGAGGGCATCGTGCTGGCGGTGGCCGGAGGGCTGCTGGCCCTGCCAGTCAGTCAACTGATGTTCGCAGGCATCAGTACATTCGAGTTGCCGGGTGACATCAGGGTGAGCCTGCTTGACCTGTCCCTCAATACTCGTGTGCTGGCGGGTGTCGTCACAGCGGCTGTGGCCAGTGTCGTCCTTATTGCCAGCCTCGCCAGCGTGTTCGCGCTGAGGCGCGACCACGGCGATGTACTGCGGTCGCACACGGGCGCGACGCCTCGAATCACACGGCGTCGCTCCAGAGCCGCCCTGGTGAGCGCACAGGTCGCTGTCACGCTGGTGCTGGTCACCGGCGCGGGTCTCTTCGCCCGGAGCGTGAGCCGCGCCCTCTCGCTCAATCCCGACTTTGATACCACCAAGGTGCTCTGGGGCGGCGGCGAAAATCTCACTCGATACGGGTATGAACCTCCGCGCGCCAAAGCCTTCTTTGAAGAGTTCCGGACGCGACTGGCGCAGCACCCGGCGATCACGGCGCTTGCGTTCTCCGAGTCGAATTCAGGAACCGGGGCGATCCATATCGACGGTGAGAGTCAGAAGATGCCGTCGTCCGTGCGGCTTATCGGCATCGACGACGAATATCTGCGTACGATAGGCCTCCCCATGCTCACGGGTCGGACCTTCGCGAGGAGTGACGGTACCGGCGCGGCACCGGTCGCCATCGTCAGTGCCTCTCTGGCAAGAGCGATCGCGGGAGAGGGTTCAGCGCTTGGCCGGAGGATCGCGGCGCCTGGCCTGCAAGTCCCGGACACCGAAGTGGTTGGTGTCGTACCGGACATCAAGAGCCCGGGATCCCTGGAGCCACTCGCGTGGTACATGCCGCGAAGACAGTACTCAGCGCCTATGTACCCCGGCAGCAGCGGGCCCAGGCTGGTGGTTCGAGCCAGCGGCAACAGTGATGCGGCGGCGGCCGCCGTGACTGCGACGATGCGCGCCATCGATCCGGCGATCTATCCGGAACCGATCAAGACCCTCGACACTCGGATCCTCGAAGGCCTGGGCCCGCAGCAATTCGGGATGACGGTCATGGGTGCGCTTGGGACGATCGCGCTGCTCTTGAGTGTGCTGGGCACCTTTGTTGTCGCCGAGTCGATGGCGGTCCTGCGCCGCCGCGAGATGGGCATTCGCGCGGCACTGGGCGCGAGGGGGAGTCACCTGCGATCGCTGCTGCTGACGGATACGCTCCGGCTGGTCGGCGCGGGGTTGCTCGCCGGCTTTGCGCTGTCGTGGCTCGGCGCAGGCATGATCCGCGTGTTCCTCTTCCAGGTGGAACCGTTCGATCCGTTTGTCACCGGCGGCGTCGCCGCGCTCATCATCGTCATGGCGCTCGGGGTCAGCCTGCGGCCGGCGATCGCGGCCGCGCGCATCGACCTCGCGCGCGTGCTGCGTCAGGACTAGGGAGGCCCTAATGTCATCTTGACGTGGCCACAACGACGACGGTAATGTGGACACATGTCGAACATCGGCGTTCGTGAATTGAAGGCGCAACTGAGCCAGCAGCTGAAACGCGTGCAGGGCGGCACCCGCCTGA
>JANLHE010000513.1 GCA_024653875.1 Acidobacteriota bacterium | reverse complement strand
TCTCTGTAGACGGAGGGCACGGGCTTTAGCCCGTGCCGCACGCCCCGGGCTGAAGCCCGGGGCCTCCGTACGACTACACCCAAGTGAAAACTGCTCTAGTCCGCGTCAGGGGCGCGCGTCGGTGACCTTGCTGCCGAAGATCATGCGGCTGCCGATTTCCCAGGCGACCGGGAACTTGGTCACCGCCAGCCGGACGACATCGCCGGCGTGCCGCACCAGGTACCGGGGGCGCAGGAAAAACCGCCGCTTGGCCCGGTTGACGGCATCCATCACCACTTGTTCATCGAGGCCGTTGCCCTTCATCAGGTAGTACGAATACTCCATCTTCGTCCAGTCTTCACTCGCCAGCAGGCCGTCGCGCCTGGCCTTGTTGTAGAGCTCGGTGCCCGGGTACGGCACGGCCGGATAAAAATTCGCGAAGTCGGGATCGAGGTCGATGGCGTAGTCGATCGTCCGGTCCAGCGCCTTCACGTCCTCGCCAGGGTAGCCGAGGATGAAGAAGCCGAACGACTTCACGCCGGACGCGCGCATGTTCTTGAGCGCGATGCGGATCTTCCTGCTCTCGAGCCGTTTCATCATGTCCTTGCGCGTGTCGTCCGACTCGGTCTCGATGCCGAGCGCCAGCATCCAGCACCCCGATCGCTTCAGCCGATCGACAAACGCGGGGTCCTGCAGGTTGTCCGCTCGCGCGTTGCCGAACCACCGCACATCCAGCCGGCGCGTGATGATTTCCTCGCAGATCGCGCTGAACGATTTCACGTTCAGCGTGACGGTGTCGCCCCACAGGTAGAAGAACTTCACGCCGTGGTTGCGCACCATGTAGGCCATCTCGTCCACGATGGCCGCGGCGCTGCGTTCGCGGAAGATGTGGCCCTGGTGCACAGGGGCCACGCAGAAGTCGCACGTATACGGGCAGCCGCGCGAGGTCTCGATGATGACGTAGCGCTGGTTCTCCAGCGGGAGGCTGTAGCGCGAAAGATCCAGCAGGTCCCATGCCGGAACGGGCGTCGTCTGGAATCCCGCATAGCTGCCGTGCGCGCGGTGCGGCACGACCTCGGTGCCGCGGCGGTACGTGAGGCTCGCGATGTTGCCCATCTCGTTGAGGGTCGGCAGCGCGGCCAGTTCGAGCGCGGCGTCTTCCGGCTCGCCCACGAACATGCCGTCCACCTGCGGCGCCCGCGCCATCGCCTCGGCCGGCGTGGTCGAGGCGTGCGGGCCAAAGCAGAACATCGGCGCGCCGTACCGGACCTTCAGCGCGGCGATGGCCGCCACGTCGGCCGCCAGCGTGGGCGTCGTACTTGGGAACAGGATCAGGGTGGGATGGAACCCCTCCGCGTCGAGGTCGCGGATCAAGTCCGCGACGTTGCGCCTGGATGCCGTCAGATCCACCAGCCGCACCGTCTGCCCGCGCTGGCGAAGCAACGCCGCGATCAGGGCCAACGTGTACGGGGGCTTGGTCGTGCCGAGCACTTCTTCGCGTTCCTGGCAACGGCCCTGCCGCGTGAACGCAATGCCTCCGACTAGCGGCGGGTTGACCAGGAGCGTGCGCTGGCCCAGCAGCGGCGTGGTGTCAGGAGCGTGTGACAAGGTCTGAGTATTGTAGTCCGTGGCGCGGTTCAGTCCGCCCCGGAGCGCCGGGACCGCCGCCCGAAGAGCCGCGCCGTCTGCTGGCGCAGCACCGCGAGTTCGGTCTGCCGGAGGAACCCCGACACCCCCAGCAGACCGACAAACACGGCGACCACGACGAGGCCCCTTGTCAGAAGGCCTGCCAGCGGGTGCATCGCCGGCAGCCAGATGCCCGCCAGCGAGGCCAGCGTGCCGGCGACGAGCAGACGGGTGATCCGGCCCGTCTCGTACCGCATGGGATAGTGCCGGCCCGCAAAGGCCGCCGCCGTGGCGGCCAGCGTGACGTACGACAGCAGGAACGCGATCGCCGCCCCCAGCGCTCCATACCGCGGCATCAGCAGCAGCCCGCTGCCCAGACCGACCCCGGCCGCCGCGAACGTCGACACCGGGTAGTACTGCGTCTGGTTCGTCAGGTTCAGTCCAATGGACGTCAGCAGATACACGCCCTGGAAGGCAATGCCCAGGGCCACCAGCGGCACCACGGCCGCCGCGGTGCGATAGGCCTCCGGGCTCCACGGCGCGCCAAACGTGATCGCGCGGACCAGGTCGGGCGTGATCGCCGTCAGGCCCGCGACAAGCAGCACGAGGATCGCGATGCCATACGTGGTCACCTTG
>JANLHE010000512.1 GCA_024653875.1 Acidobacteriota bacterium | reverse complement strand
CGCCACCGGCCCCCGCCGCGACATCGTCTGCCTGAATGCCGGCGCCGGGTTGCTGATTGCCGGCAAGGCCGCGTCGGTGCGGGAGGGCATCGTGATGGCGGGGGAGGCCTTGTCGGGCGGGCACGCGGCCCGCACGCTGGCCGCGCTGAAGGAGGCGTACGCCGGATGAACACCGATTTGCTCGCCGCGATCATGGCAGCGTCCGCACGCGTGGCTGCCGAACACGAACGCACGGCGGGGCCGGAGGTGCACGCCGCGTCGGGCCGCCGGACGCCGCGTGGCGCGGAGTTTCGCGCGCGACTGGCGGGCCCCGGCATCAACGTCATCGCCGAGTGCAAGCGGCGCTCGCCCTCGCGCGGCATCCTCCGGCATCCGTACGACCCGGGGGCGATCGCAGGCGGTTACGCCGCCGCGGGCGCGGCCGCGATCTCCGTGCTGACCGAGAATACATTCTTTGACGGGTCGCTCGATCACCTGTCGGCGGTGCGTGAACGCGTGGACGTTCCGTTGCTCCGCAAGGACTTCATCTCGACGTCCTTTCAACTCGTCGAGGCCCGCGCGGCCGGGGCGGACGCGGTGCTGCTGATTGCCGCGGGGCTCGACGCCGGGACGCTGGCCCGGCTCATCGGCGAGGCGGCCGCGCTCGGCCTGGCGGCGCTCGTCGAGGTGCACACGCGCCAGGAGTTGGTGCGGGCATTGGCCGCGGGCGCCGACCTGGTGGGCGTCAACAGCCGCAATCTGAAGACGCTGGAGGTGAACCTGCACGTCCTCGACGAAATCATTCTTGGGATTCCCGCCGGCGTGACCGCGGTGGCGGAGAGCGGACTGCGGACGGCCGCGGATGTGGGGCGCCTGCGTGCCGCCGGGTACGACGCGTTCCTGGTCGGCGAGTTGTTGATGACGACGCCCGACCCCGGCGGGGCCCTCGCGTCGTTGCTGACGCTGGCGGCCGGGTTCGAGTGATGGCGCCGCCCCGGGTCAAGATCTGCGGCCTGACGCGCCGCGGCGATGTGGCCGCCGCCGTGGAGGCGGGCGCCTGGGCCGTCGGGTGCGTGCTGTGGCCGGGCAGCGCGCGGGCCGTGACGCCGGCACAAGCGCGGGTGCTGATGCAGGACGTGCCGCCCCACGTGAAACGCGTGGGCGTGGTTGTCGACGCATCGGTGGCGGACGCGCGCGCGTGGTGTGAGACGGCCGGCCTCACCACCATCCAGCTCCACGGTGACGAGGACGCCGCGCCGTTTCTTGCCGCCGGCCTGGACGTCATCAAGGCCGTGTCGCTCGAGAGCGATGCGGATCTCGCGCGGGCCGCGGCGCTGCCGGCCGAGGTGCTGGTGCTGGTGGACGCGGCCGACCCGGTGCAGCGCGGCGGCACCGGGCAGCGCGCGGACTGGCCGCGCGCCGCGGCGCTGGCGGCGCGGCGGCCGGTGCTGCTGGCGGGCGGCATTCGGCCCGGCAACATCGGCGGGGCCGTCGCCGCCGTCGCCCCGTGGGGCGTGGACGTGTCTTCGGGAGTCGAGTCCGCGCCGGGACTCAAGGACGCGGCGCTCATCACTGCGTTGTTCACGAACGTGAAAGCACCTGTATGACTTCATCTTTTTCTGTGCGTCCATCTCCGTCCTTTGGGAAGCGCGATCCGGATGCGCGCGGGTACTTCGGAGAGTTCGGCGGCCGGTTTGTCCCCGAGACGCTGGTGGCGCCGGTGGAGGAGCTGACCGCCGCCTACTTCCAGGCGAGGCGCGACCCGGCGTTCATCGCCGAACTGGAGCACCTGCTGGCCACGTACGTGGGGCGGCCCACGCCGCTCTACGAGGCGCGCAACGCATCGGCGGGAACCGGGGTGCGGCTGTTCTTCAAGCGCGAGGACCTGGCGCACACAGGGGCGCACAAGATCAACAACGCGATCGGGCAGACGCTGCTGGCGCGGCGGATGGGCAAGACGCGCGTGGTGGCCGAAACCGGTGCGGGGCAGCACGGCGTCGCCGCGGCCACGGCGTGCGCGCTGCTCGGGGTGGAGTGCGTGGTGTACATGGGCGCCGAAGACATGGCGCGCCAGGCGCTGAATGTCTTCCGCATGCGGATGCTCGGCGCCACGGTGACGACCGTCGACAGCGGCAGCCGGACCCTGAAGGATGCGATCAACGAGGCGATGCGCGATTGGGTGGCGAACGTGTCCACCACCTCGTACGTGCTGGGTTCGGTGCTGGGGCCGCACCCGTATCCGTTGATGGTGCGGGAGTTCCAGTCGGTGATCGGGGCCGAGGCGCGCGAGCAGGTGCTCGCGGCGGCCGGCCGCCTGCCCGATCTGGTGGTCGCCTGTGTGGGAGGCGGCAGCAACGCGATGGGCATCTTCGACGCGTTCGTGGACGACCCCGGTGTCCGGCTCGTCGGCGTGGAAGCGGGTGGGCGCGCGATCGCCGACGGGGAACACGCCGCGCGGTTCGCCGGCGGATCGCCCGGCGTGCTGCACGGCACGCGCAGCCTCCTGCTGCAGGACGCGAACGGCAACATCCTCCCGACACACTCGATCTCGGCGGGACTCGACTATCCGTCCATCGGTCCCGAACACGCGTGGCTGGCGTCGATCGGGCGCACGCAGTACGAGTGGATTGGCGATGACGCGGCGCTCGAGGGCTTCGGGTGGCTGGCCCGGCAGGAAGGCCTGCTTCCGGCGCTCGAGTCGTCGCATGCGGCGGCGTGGGTGCAGCGCAACCTGGCGTCGTTTCCGGCGGGTGCGGTCGTGCTGGTGAATCTGTCCGGGCGGGGCGACAAGGACGTGGAGACCGTGCGGGCCCGGCTCGAGGCACGGCTGAAGGCGGGGGCGTCATGAGCCGGTTGACCGGAGTGTTTGATCGCTTGCGGGCGGCGCATGAGCCGGGGCTTGTCGCCTACATCACGGCCGGCGATCCGGACCTCGCGCAGTCGCGCGAGATTGTCCGCGCGATCGCGCGCGGCGGCGCCGACGTCATCGAGATCGGCGTGCCGTTCTCCGATCCCATCGCCGACGGCCCGGTGATTCAGCGGGCGTCGGAACGCGCGCTGGCCGCGGGGAGCTCGCTGACCGCGTCGCTGGCGCTGGTGAAGGACGTCCGGGCCGACATGGCGGCGCCGATCGTGCTCTTCACCTATGTGAATCCGGTGGCGCGCATGGGGGCTGCCGCCTTCGTGCGGGCGGCGGTGGACGCCGGCGTGGACGGGGTCCTGCTGCTGGATCTGCCGATCGAAGAGTCCGGCGAGATGCACGCGGCGCTCGACGCCGCGGGGCTGGATCAGATCTTCCTCATCAGCCCGACGACCAGCCAGGCGCG
>JANLHE010000508.1 GCA_024653875.1 Acidobacteriota bacterium | reverse complement strand
AATGACTGAATTCCGCTCGCACCCGCCTGTTTCCGACTGGGACAACTACGTCGATTTCGAGTCGACGAGCTGGCCGAAGAAGGACCGGCGCAATTACTGGATCATTCCCAGCATCTGCTTCAACTGCGAGTCGGCCTGCGGCGTGCTGGCCTACGTGGACAAGGACACGCTTGACGTGCGCAAGATCGAAGGCAACCCCCTGCACCCGGGCAGCCGCGGCCGCACGTGCGCGAAGGGCGTCGTCACGCCGAATCAGCTTGAGGACCCCGACCGCATCCTGTATCCGTTGAAGCGCGTCGGCAAGCGCGGCGGCGGCGAGTGGGCCCGCGTCACGTGGGATGAGGTGCTCGAAGACATCGGCGGGCGCATTCGCAAGGCGATCCTCGAGGGACGCCGGCGCGAGGTCATGTATCACGTGGGACGCCCGGGCGAAGACGGCTACGTCAACCGCGTGCTGCAGGCGTGGGGCATCGACGGGCACAACAGCCACACCAACGTGTGTTCGTCTTCCGCGAGACTTGGACATTTCCTCTGGACCGGCGCCGATCGGCCGTCCCCCGACTACGCCAACGCCCAGACAATCCTGCTGCTGTCCTCCCACCTGGAGTCAGGCCACTACTTCAACCCGCACGCGCAACGCATCATCGAGGGTAAGGCCAGGGGCGCCAAACTCATCGTCATGGACCCGCGCCTGTCAAACACGTCGGCGAAGGCCGATGTGTGGATGCCCACCAACCCGGGCACCGAGGCGGCCATCCTGCTGGCCATCGCGAAACACCTGATCGACACCGGCACGTACAATCGCGACTTTGTCAGGCGCTGGGTCAACTGGGAGACGTACCTCACGGCGTGCCGGCCCGATCTGCCGGTCACCTTCGAGGCGTTTGAAGACGCGCTCAAGCAGGAATACGAGATCTTCACGCCGGAGTACGCGGAGATTGAAACCGGCGTGCCCGCGCACAAGGTGGTTGAAGCCGCGGAGGCCATTGCCGCCGCCGGCACGGCGTTCTCCACCCACAGCTGGCGCGCCGCCGCGGCCGGGCACCTGTGGGGATGGCAGATCACGCGCTGCCTGTATTTCCTGGTGGTGCTCATGGGCGCCGTCGGCGAAAAGGGCGGCGTCAACCTCAACGTCACGAACAAGTTCGTGCCCAAGCACCCGAATCCTCCGCCCGCGCCCGAGTACTGGAACGAGCTGCTGTTTCCGAAGGAGTTCCCGCTCGCGTTTCACGAGATGAGTTTCCTGCTGCCCCACTTCCTCAAGGAAGGCCGGGGCAAACTCGATGTGTACTTCACGCGCGTTTACAACCCGCTGTGGACCAACCCCGATGGGTTCTCCTGGATGGAGATGCTCGAGGATGAATCGAAGATCGGCCTGCACATCGCCCTGACCCCGATCTGGAGCGAGACCGCGTGGTTCGCGGACTACATCCTGCCGATGGGCCTGGGCACCGAGCGGCACGACACGATGAGCCAGGAAACCCATGCGGGCCGATGGCTTGGCTTCCGCCAGCCGGTCCGGCGCGTCGCGATGGAAAAACGCGGTACGCCGGTCACGCTCACGCACGAGTCCAATCCCGGCGAAGTGTGGGAGGAGTCCGAGTTCTGGATCGCGCTCTCCTGGAAGATCGATCCGGACGGGTCGCTCGGCATTCGCAAATACTTCGAATCACCCTACCGGCCTGGCGCCAGGATCACGGTCGACGAGTACTACGGCTGGATCTTTGAAAACTCGGTGCCCGGCCTGCCTGAGGCCGCGGCCAAGGACGGCCTGACGCCGCTGGAGTACATGCGCAAGTACGGCGCGTTCAAAGTGGACGACAAGGCGTACAGCAAGGCACACGAGCAGCCGATCGAGACGGGCGGCGTTGACGTGGGCGGCGCGCGCCTCACGGGGTTCAACACACCGTCGCGCAAGCTGGAGTTCTTCTCGCCCACGCTCGCGGAGTGGGGGTGGCCCGAACACGCGATTCCACGGTATGTGCCGGGCCATGTGTACTGGCGCGATCTGGATCGCGCCGCGCACGAGTTCGACCTGCTGCCGAACTTCCGGCTGCCCACGCTGATCCACACGCGCGCGCCCGTGAAGTGGCTCTACGAGATCTCCCACAGTAACCCGCTCTGGATGGCGACCCCGGATGGCGCGCGGCTCGGTATCGCCACCGGCGATCTGGTCAAGGTCAGCACGGGCATCGGCTTCTTCGTGACGCGCGCCTGGGTCACCGAGGGCATTCGGCCCGGCGTGGTCGCCATGTCGCACCATCTGGGCCGCTGGCGGCTGGACGAGGAGCAAGGCGGGGCGCGCAACGCCACGGCGCTTGTGCGCATCGCCCGCAGCGCCGACGGCAAGTACGAGATGCGCCAGGTGCATGGCACCAGGCCTTTCGCCAGCAACGACCCCGACAGCGCGCGCGTCTGGTGGACCGAGGTGGGCGTCCACCAGAACCTGACGTTCCCTGTCCAGCCCGACCCGGTCAGCGGCATGCACTGCTGGCATCAGCGCGTGCGGCTGGAAAAGGCCGGGCCGGACGACGCGTACGGCGATGTCATGGTGGACACCGCGAAGTCACACGAGCTGTATCTGGAGTGGATGTCGAAGACCCGGCCGGCACCAGGGCCGGACGGCACCCGCCGGCCGCGCTGGTTCGACCGGCCGTTGAAGCCGGTGCCCGCGGCATACAATCTCGAGAAGGAATGACCGACTCCCGAACTGTCCTGATCACGGTCCTGGCGACCGTCGCCCTGCAGGTCGCGATCTGGTCGGGATCCACGCAGGGGTGGCTCACGGCCGGCCAGGCCACCGCGCTGCACCTCCTCGTCGCGTGGACGGCCCTCTTCATCGTGGGGCT
>JANLHE010000507.1 GCA_024653875.1 Acidobacteriota bacterium | reverse complement strand
GGCCCCATCGCCGCGCCCGGCCGCGCGTCACTCGAGGCGGCCGTGAAGCCGGCGACCGTGCCGTACCTGTACTTCGTCAGCCGCAACGACGGCACGCACGCATTTGCCACCACGCTGGCCGAGCACAACCGCAACGTGCTGCGCTGGCAGGTGAGGTACTTTCGGAACCGTCCGCGGTAGACAAGTTGGCGCAGCTGAAGCCACGCCCTACGACGGGCCCAGGACCCGGGACCCAATCAAGCGCCCCAGTGTAATTTTTCGCGCAGCATCTCGAAATGCGTCCGGGTCGTGGTGCGCAGCAGATGGAGCACGCGCCCGGCGCGGCGGATGGTGACGGCGTCGCCGGCCTGAAGCGGCGCGCCGAACTGGCCGTCAAATGTGGCGACGATGTCGGTGGGCATACCGTCCAGGTGCGGCCGCAGCACGATGTCCGCCGAGGCGGGCAACACCAGCGGCCGGTTGGTCAGCGTGTGCGGGGCGATGGGCGTCAGCAGGAGCGCATCGACGGCCGGGTGCATCACGGGGCCGCCGGCCGAGAGGTTGTACGCCGTCGATCCCGTAGCCGTGGCGACGATAAGGCCGTCCGCGCGCACGTGGCACACGTGTTCGCCGTCGACCGCCACGTCGAGCTCGAGCATCCGCGACAGCCGGCCGCGCGTGATGACGATGTCGTTGAGCGCCAGATGGGAGGCCGCGATGGCGCCGCCGCGTTCGACGCGGCCCTCGAGGAGCAGGCGGGTCTCCGTCCAGGTGCGGCCCTCGAGCACGGCCGTGAGCGCGTCGGTGAGTTCCGTGCGGCGGACCTCGGTCAGGAATCCAAGATGGCCGAGGTGCACACCCAGCACCGGCACGTCCGCCGCGGCGTGGGCCGCGGCGCCGGCCGCGGCCAGCAGCGTGCCGTCGCCGCCGAACGCGACAAGCACGTCCACCTCGTTGGCGATCGCCGTGCGCGCCGCCGTGGGCCACCGCGAGCCGATGGCGGCGGCGGCCGCCTCATCCCCGGCGATCACGACGCGCGCGCCGTGCGCGGTCAGCCACTCGGCCGCTTCCACCAGGGCCGCGAGGGCCGGGGCGTGGGGGCGGGCGATCAGGCCGAGGCGGGTGATGGACATAACTCACGTGAGGGCCGGGGTGAAATGCAGCAGGAACTCGCGGTTGCCTTCGGTCCCCGTAATCGGTGACGCCTCCAGGCCGCGCTGGCTCAATCCTACCTGACGCGCCACCTCGATGACCTCTTCCACCACGCGGGCGTGGATGCGTTCGTCCTTCACGATGCCGCCCTTGCCCACGTCGCCCTTGCCGGCCTCGAACTGCGGTTTCACCAGGGCCACCACGTGCCCGCCCGGGGCGAGCAGCGGCGGAACGACCGGCAGGATGTGCCGCAGGGAAATGAACGAGACATCGACGGTCACGAGACCAAACTGGCGCAGCCCCTCGGGCAGCTGCCCCGGTGTCAGGTAGCGGGCGTTCAGCCCCTCGATCACGTGGACCCGCGGGTCGGTGCGGATCTTCCAGTCGAGCTGGTTGTGTCCCACGTCCAGGGCCACGACCCGCGCGGCGCCGCGGTGCAGCAGCACGT
>JANLHE010000503.1 GCA_024653875.1 Acidobacteriota bacterium | reverse complement strand
CTGCAGTTCCTTCTCAACCCGCGCTTTCAGGGTGTCCATCGGACCAGGCTCCCCGTGCACCAGGATGAGCTGGGATGGCGCGCGCTTGAAACCCTTGAGCCAGCGCATGATCTCGTTGCTGTCGGCGTGCGCTGACACCGAGTCCAGCGATTCAATCCGCGCCTTCACGACCACCTCTTCTCCGTGGATGCGCGTGGTCCTGGCGCCGTCCTTCATCAGCCGGCCGCGCGTGCCCTCGGCCTGGTAGCCGGCAAACAGCACGGTATTGCGCGCATCGGGCAGCACGCGCTTCAGGTGATGCAGCACGCGCCCGCCGGTGGCCATGCCGCTTGACGAAATGACAATGCTGGGCTGGCTGTCTTCCTGGACCTTGCGCGATTCCGGAATCGTGGAGATCACGCGCAACCGCGCGGTACAGAAGTTCCGGAGGTTCTGGTCAAGCTCGTGCAGTCGATCGCGGTACTCCGCCAGTACTTCGACGGCCATCGGGCTGTCGACATACACCGGCAACTCGGGGATCGCCTTCTTTTCTTCGAGGAATCGCACCCAGTACAGCAGTTCCTCGACCCGCCCCAGCGCAAACGACGGAATGACGATCTTGCCCCGGCGCGCTACCGTGTCGTTGACGATGCGTGCCAGATGCGAGCCGCCGTCATCGGCCTCATGCACGCGATCGCCATAGGTTGATTCGGCCAGCACGACGTCGGCATCAGGCACGGGCGCCGGATCGGGCAACACGGGCCGGCCGTAGCGGCCAAGGTCGCCGCCGAACAGGATTGTCTTCCCCTCGGACGCCACCGTGATGCGCGCGTAGGCGGACCCCAGGAGGTGGCCTGCGTTCAGATACTCCAGCTCAATGCCGGGGGCGATGGGCATCGGCCGGTTGTATCCAATCGGCTGCAACTGCAGCATCGCCCGGGTCGCGTCCTCTTCGGTGAAGAGCGCCAGGGCCGGCTTGTGCCGCGTGTACCCCTTGCGATTCGCGCGTTCGGCGTCTTCTTCCTGGATGCGTGCCGCGTCGGCCATGACGATCTTCGCGAGCTCGGCCGTGCCGCCCGTGCAGAACACCCGGCCGGTAAAGCCCTGCGCCACAAGCCGCGGCAGGTATCCACAGTGATCCAGGTGGGCATGGGTCAGCACCACCACGTCGACTGACGAGGCCGGCACCGGGAAGGGCTCCCAGTTGCGCTCGCGCAGCGCCCTTAATCCCTGAAACAGCCCGCAATCCACCAACACGCGGATGTGGCCCACCTGCAGGAGGTGTTTCGATCCCGTGACCGTCCGCGCCGCACCCAGAAACTGCAATGTCATGCAAACAACCCCGCTTGGCCGCCGGTGTGCCAGAAGAGCACGGTCTCAGCGGCGGAAAATTGGCCCGCGCGCACGTGTCCGATCAAACCTGCCATCGCCTTCGCGGTGTAGACCGGATCCAGAACGATGCCCTCGCGCCGCGCGACCATCGTCAGTGCCTCAATTGAATCGGCGGTCGGAATGCCGTACCCCTCGCCCACCCAGCCATCGTCCACCACGATCTCCTTGTCGATTCCGACGGCGGCCCGGGATCCGCCCAGCCGCTCGGCAATCGACTCCAGCAGGTCCCTGATAAGGGCCTGGAGGATGTGGGCGGGCTCATCGGCGCTGATGCCGATCACGCGGGCGTCGAGGCCGAACAAGGCGCAGCCCGCGATGAGGCCCGCTTGTGTTCCGCCCGACGACGTCGCATGGACGATCACGTCGGGGCGAAGGCCGGAGACGAGCACCTCTTCGAGGCCCTGCGCGAATCCTGCCGCGCCGATGGGCGTGGAGGCGCCCAGCGGAATCACGAATGGCCGGCGGCCCTGGGCCACGAGCTCCGCGGCGACGGCGTCCATCATGGGCGCCCGATCGTGGCGGGTCGCAACCAGGCGCACCTCCGCGCCGAACAGCCGATCCAGCAGCGCGTTGCCCGTGGGCCGCTCCTGCGGAACGCCGTTGACGACCAGCACGACACGCAGACCCTGCGCGGCGCCGGCCGCGGCCGTCGCGCGGCAGTGATTCGACTGGATGCCTCCGCACGTAATCAGCGTGTCGGCGCCGGCAGCCATCGCCTCGGCCAGAACGGTCTGCAACTTCCGGATCTTGTTGCCGCCCATGCCGAACGAGAGCAGGTCGTCGCGCTTCATGTACAAGGCCGGGCATGACGGCCCGAGCGCGGCGCGCAGCCGGGTGAGGGTGTCAACAGGCGTGGGGTGTGGCGCCAGCCTGACACGGGGCAGCGTGGTCAGGGACGCGAGTGCGGTAGCCACCAAGGCAAGTCTATACTCTCAGTGCGCAGTGCCGGAGTGCGCAGTGCGGAGACGAATGACAAATCCCCTTCTTGACGCGCTGGCGAATACGCCCAACGTTCTGTCGGTGGAGCTGCGTCCGCCGCGCGCGGAACTGGATTCGGCGGCAGGCATGGACGCGTGGATCGACACATATCACGCCGTGCGCGGCCTGGTGCGCAACGAGATGTTCGTATTCCTGACCGACAGCGCGGTGGGCGCCAGGGAAGAAAACAACCTGCGGCATCTGGTCATCAACCTGGGTACGGATGTGCCGCGCAGTCACGTCATCCCGTTCCTGACCACCAAGCACACGCGCGAGTACTGCCTGGCCTATGCCGAGCGCGCCCTGCACTCCGGGTTTCCCACCCTCGTGGTGCTTGGCGGCGACAAGTCCGTCGGCCCGCCGCGCTGCGTGAACCATGCCTGGGAACTGCGCGAGGATATTCGCACCCATGTGCCCGAGCTGGCGCTGGGAGGCTGGGCGAACCCCCATCAGGCGGCCGCCACGCAGGCCGGCTACCTGCGCGATCCGCGGTTCACCGGCGAGCTGTATCTGACACAGGTGGTGTCACACCACGACCTGCCGAAGATTGACGCGTTCCTGACGGCAGAGCAGGCGGCGGGGGTCACCACGCCGGGCGTCTTCGGTGTCTTCTATTACCGCAGCGCGAACCCAAAGACACTCTCGATCCTGCAACAGTTCCTGACGGTGCCCGCCGAACAGCTGACGGCCGAGTTTGCCGCCGGCGACAGCCCGGAAGTCATCTGCGCCCGCTCCATCCGCGAACTCCGCCGCGCAGGCGTCCGGCACCTGTATCTGTCGAACCTGCCGATTCAAGGCACGCGGCAGATCCTGGAACGGAT
>JANLHE010000498.1 GCA_024653875.1 Acidobacteriota bacterium | reverse complement strand
ACTGAGATGGTTCGCAAGGGTCTGACCCTCATCGGCGTGCTCCTGGTGGCATTTCACGTCTGGCTGTTCGGCAGCCAGGTGTGGGATGGGCAACTGGCTGATCTCGCGCTGGGAGTCCGCTGGCTCGTCGCGGCGGGCCTGGTCGCCGCGCTCGCCAACCTGCGGCGCCGCGGCCTCTCGATGGTGTGGGGCCGCCACGCGGTGGCGCTGTGGGTGCTGGCCGCGCTGCTGCACGGCCCGGCCATCGCGCGTGATGTCGAGATCGCCTCGCCGGCCCTGCCCGAAGTCGTGGCGACCCTGTCGCAGACGCTCATCAGCCTCACCGCGCTGACCGGCGTGTTGCTCATTGGCCTCGCCGGCCTTCGCCGCCGCACGGCGCAGCCTCTTCGCCGGCTGGCGCTGGCGACCGTTCCGGTCTGGCCTGGCGCCATCCCTCCCGGATCATTCCTCCACTTCGCACCCCGCCCTCCCCCCCTCGCGTAGTCGATCTCCGATTCTCGATTCAGATTATCGATTTCAGATTTCAGGTTTGCGATTCCGAAAAGGGGTCTCGTATGCGTACGCGTGTTTTCATTGGAGCAATGTGTCTTGCGGTCATGCTCGCCGCGTCGTCGGCCTTCGCGGCCACGGTATCTGGATTTGTCTCGGATATGACTGGCGCGGCGCTGCCTGGCGCCAAGGTGGTCCTGCGTGAGGTCGCGACCGGCCGCGAACGCACGATCACAACCGGCACGGACGGCCGGTATGCGTTTGACACGCCGGACACCGGCACGTTCCTCGTGCTGGTGGTGCGCCAGGGATTTTCCGAGAGCGCGCGCACGATTGTCATCGCGCAACGCGAGCAGGCGATCAACCTGCCGTTTCAGCTCGAGATCGGCGTCATCAACACGGAAGTGAGCGTGACGGCCGCGCGCGCGGAACGGGAAATCCGCACGATCCCGCTGCACGTGGAGACGTTGTCCGGCGCGGCCATCGCGCAGACCAATCCGCTGTCAACGGGCGATGCGCTGGCCGGCGTCGCGAACATCACCCCGGTGGGCAACGGCCCCTTTGGCGTACGGCCGCGCCTGCGCGGGCTGGATTCAACGCGCATGCTCGTGCTGGTGGACGGTGAACGGCTGAACACGGCGCGGCAGGCGACCGATCGCACGGGCGCGGAGGTGGGGCTGATCTCCACGGACACCATCACGCGGATGGAGATTGTGAACGGCGCCGGCACGCTGATGTATGGCTCCGACGCGCTGGCGGGCACCATCAACATCATCACGAACGAGCCGTCCTTCACCGACTCGCGCCAGTTCCTGTATGGGCTGAACAGCTTCTACAGCTCGAACGAAGACGGACGCCGGGGCACGCTGACCTTCGGCGTGACCGCGCCCCGGTACGCGGTGCGGGTGCAGGGTGGCGCCGAGGCGTACGGCAACTATCGCTCGGGCGCGTTCACCACGGAAGACACCAGCCACTTCTTTGCCGACGGCACGTTGCGCCGCGCCGACACCATCGACGACAACTTCGGGTTCGCGTTCAAGGCCTTCCCGGATCCCTTCAACGCGCCGTTCGCGCGCACCAGCAACGAGATTCTCAACTCGCAGGCCAAGGGGTACTTCGTCAACGCCTCCGCCCTCGTGAAGCTCGCCGAACGCCGGACGCTGAAGCTGCGGTATCAGCAGCGCCGGATGGAAGACGTCGGCTTCCCCGACTTCGCGCAGCCGACGTTCTTCAACGCCACGTCGCTGCCCCACAGCCGCCTCGACCGCGCATCGGCCAGGTACGAGGCGCAGGCCGTCACGCCCTGGCTGGCCAACCTCTCGGTGACGGCGTACTACCAGCGGACCGCGCGCCTGCTCGAGAACCGGCTGCCCGTGCAGTTCCCCGCGCCGACCGCGGTGCGGTTCTTCCCCATCGCGGTCATGCGCCTGGATATCCTCTCGCAGACCGAACAGCGCGTCTGGACGCCGGGCGTGGACCTGCAGGCCGTCTGGGTGCCCGCGTCAAAGCACGTGCTGACCACCGGGCTGACGTTCTATCGCGATCGCAGCAGCGACGCGCGGACCACGACGACCCAGATGTCGATGGTCGGGCAGGTCGCGTTGGGCCAGCGCGGGCCCGCCGCCACCGTGTTTGGGTCGCCCATGCCCCTGGGGCCGCCGGCCATCGCGCACCCGGTGCGCGTGCCGGATGCCCATCTGCAGAACATCGCCGTGTTTGCGCAGGACGAATGGCGCATCCGCCCGACCGTCTCGCTGATGGCGGGCCTGCGGGCCGACTTTTACGACGTGAAGACCGAGGCGACACCCGGGTACACGGTGGATCCGCTGGTGGCCGGCGCGACGCCCGCCATTGATCCCGCGACGCTGCCGGATCCGGACGGCGCCTCGTACAGCCGCAAGGCGCTGACGGGCGACATCGGCCTCATCGCCAACACCAACGGGCGCATCAATCCCTTCATCCGGTTTGGCCGCACGTACCGGCACCCGAACCTGGAAGAGATGCTGTTCGCGGGCCCGGCGACGGTCGGCACCCTGGCGCCGAACGTCCTGGTGAGACCGGAGATCGGCAACAACTTCGATGTGGGCGCCAAGTTCCGGTTCGGCCGGCTGTCGGGCGGCGCGTACGCGTTCCTGAATCAGTATCAGGACTTCATCGCGCAGGACCTGGTGGTGGCGGTCACGCCGGCCGGACCGCTGGCGCAGGCCACCAACTACGCCGACGTACGCATCAGCGGCCTGGAGCTCTCGGCCGAAGCCCCGCTCGTGTTCAGCCGGGGCGTGATCACGCTGGCCGGCGCGGCGGCGTTCACCCGCGGCACCATCACGGATGGCACCAACCCGCTGTCCGGCAGTTCCCTGACGGACACGCCGGCCGACAACATCACGCCGTCGAAGCTGGTGGCGAACGCCCGGTTCACCGACGTGCGCGGCCGGTGGTGGGTGGAGTACGGCGTGCGCGCGCAGCAGGACGTCACGCGCGTGGCGCACGCGCTGCTCGATTCGCCGTTCCTCATCGCGCAGGATCTGCTGGCGCTCGACGGGTTCGCGGTGCAGCGCGCGGGCGCCGGCATCAACCTGACGCGCGGGCGCGACCGGGTGGCGCTGACGTTCGCGGTGGAGAACCTGACCAACAGGTTCTACCGCGAGCACTTCCAGTTCGCGCCCTCGCGCGGCCGCAGCATCACCATCGGCCTCAGTATCGGAGCCTTCTGACATGAGTCCCGCGGCGGTTCATTACCTCCCGATCGTCACCACGCTGCTCGCCTTGCCGTTCGCGGTGGCGATCGGGCGCCGCTTCCGCCGGAATCCCGATCGCCTCCACCTCCTGTGGTGGACGATCGGGGTCGCGGCCTACGGCGCCGGCACGCTCACCGAGTCGCTGACCACGCTGTTCGGGTGGCAGGAGCCCGTGTTTCGTCTCTGGTACATCACCGGCGCGCTGATGGGCGGCGCCCCCCTCGCCCAGGGCACGGTGTATCTGCTGCTGCGGCGCACCACGGCGCACTGGCTGACCGCCGCGCTGGTCGCCACGATCGCGACGGCCTCGGTCGCGATCTGGCTGTCGCCGATCCAGTTCGATCTGGTCGAGTCACACAGGCTGAGCGGCAAGGTGTTCGAGTGGACCTGGGTGCGGCGGTTCAGCCCGTTCATCAACCTGTACGCGGTGATCTTCCTCATCGGCGGCGCGATCATCTCGGCGGTCCGGTTCAGCCGGATGCCGGACACGCGCCACCGGATGTGGGCCAACGTCTGGATCGCGGCCGGCGCGATTCTGCCAGGCATTGGCGGCACGGCCACCCGGTTCGGCTACACGGAAGTGCTGTATGTCACCGAACTGCTCGGACTCCTGATGATGTGGCGCGGCTATGTCATCAGCGTGAGGACCTAATCACGCCCTGGCTGGCCAACCTCTCGGTGACGGCGTACTGCCAGCGGACCGCGCGGCTGCTCGAGAACCTGCTGCCCGTGCAGTTCCCCGCGCCGGCCGCGGTGCGGTTCTTCCCGATCGCGGTGCGGTGGAGAACCTGACCAACAGGTTCTACCGCGAGCACTTCCAGTTCGCGCCCGCGCGCGGCCGCAGCGTCACCATCGGTCTCAGCATCGGCGCGTTCTGAACTGAGTCGCTGTCGCGAGAACCCCGACTGCCTGCACCGCTTGTGGCGGGCGATCGGGGTCGCGACAGTGTCGGGGTCCAGGCGCCGCCGGATAGTGTCCGATCACGCGGAAGACGCGCGCGCCTCGGCGGAGCTGATCCAACGCCTCGGACAACGCGCTGACATCCGGCGCCGGATCGATGTCCAGCAGGAACGAATACTCAAAGGGCACGTCGCCCACGGGCCGGCTCTCGATCCGCGACAGGTTCAGGCCCCGTGACACCAGAGGCAGCAGTCCGCGGGCCAACGCGCCTGGACGATTCGGCCAGACACAGACCACGGTGGTCTTCCATCCCGCGCGAAAGTCCGGAGCCGGACGACCCGCCGATGACGTCACGAGCAGAAATCGCGTGGCGTTGTCGGGACGGTCCGCCACATCGGCCAACAACACGTTTCCCCCGTACAGCGCTGAGGCCCTTCGTCCGGCGATCGCCGCCGACGTGCGATCACCGCGCTCCACCAACTGCGCCGCCGCGCCGGCGGTGTCAAAGGCCGGCACCGGGATCAGGTGGGGATACGTCGCAAACAGACGCCGGCACTGCGCCAGCGCGACCGGATGTGAATGCACCCGCCGTACCTCCGCGAGTGTGCTTCCCGGGACGCCGATGAGCGCGTGCCGAATCGGGAGCACCACTTCCGCCGTGGCGCGAACATCCGACGCCGCGATCACATCCATCGCACCAGGCACGGCCCCCGCCAGGGAGTTCTCAACCGGCACGACCGCGGCTGCCGCGCTCCCGGTCACGACGGCGTGGATCACGTCCTCCAGTGATTCGCACGCCAGGAGACGGGCGTCGCCACCGACAAACACGCCGGCCGCCTCTTCGCTGAATGCGCCGGGCACGCCCTGATACGCCGCGTCGAAGGCGAACCCGGTCACGAACAATGCCCCTCCTGGGCGGCGGTCGTTTCCTCGATGATCAGCGCGAAGATCCGCTCGGCCGACGAGGCCGACAACGGCCCGGCCGCGGCGGCGCGCACATGCGCCAGCACCTCGGCCTCCCGCGCAGCCGATCGTGTGGGCCACTGACGCTGCCGCTTTAGATCACCTACGGCCAGTCCCAATCGCATGCGCTCCGCCAGGAGCGCCACGATGGTCTTGTCGATGCGGTCGATGTACTTCCGATGTTCTTCCACCGTCGTGTCGCGCGTGGCCATACAGACTCCCCTGAAATGCAAAAAGCCCGCTTCCCTTTCGGGTAGCGGGCTTGACTGAACGGAAAATGTGAAGCTGGTTCAGATCACTGCGCTACCCGGTGGCCTTGGGGTAATACCGGTACGCAAAGAAACCAAACACGGACGCGGACACACAACGGCCTGCAACGCGAATTGCGGTCAGGGCCGGGGTCTGGACGCGGACGGTCATTGAGCTCGTAAAAGTATCGCGGCGGCCCTGGCGATGTCAAGTATGGTCACTCGTATGGTCACTCGTATGGTCACTCGTACCGCAGCGCCTCGACCGGATCCAGCTGCGATGCGCGGCGCGCGGGCCAATAGCCGGCGATGACCCCCACCACCACCGCGCTGACCACGCCGGCCACGACGGCCCAGACCGGCGGCAGGGCCGGAAACGCCGGCGCCAGCGCGGCCGCAATCGCCCCGAGCAGCAACGCGATCACGACCCCGGCCAGCCCCCCCACGCCGGCGAGCATCGCCGACTCAATCAGGAACTGCAGGCGCACATCCTGCCGGCGCGCCCCAATCGCCAGGCGCAGCCCGATCTCGCGCGTGCGCTCCGTCACGCTGATCACCATGACGTTGGCGATGCCAATCCCGCCGATCACCAGCGAGACGGCGGCCAGGCCGATCGTGGCCAGGAAGATTTGCACGCCGATGCGATCGAACTGCGTGATGATCTGGTCGGCGGTCGACAGGTTGAAATCACTGGGCGCGCCGGAGGGCACGCCACGAACCAGGCGGAGAATCATCTCCGTCTCGGCGCGCGCCGCTTCCCGTTGCCCCGGTTTCGCGCGCACGTAGAGCACGGTCTGCTCGGCGTCTGGAAACCGGCGGGCCGCGGTCGCCATCGGTATGGACACCACGTTGTCGTTCCGGTTCTCGCCAAAGAACGTCCCCTTGCGTGGCGTCAACACGCCCACCACGTAGTACCGATCGCCGCCCAGCAGGAACGCCTGCCCCACCGGATCGCCACGCCCGAACAGCGCCTGCGCCACGTTCGCGCCGATCACGGCCACCGGCGCGGCCACCCGATTCTCCGTCTCCGTAAACGGGCGTCCGGCGCCAAACAGCGTGTCGGTGACCTCGAACAGGTTCGGGGACGCGCCTTCAATCAGCACGGTATCCGACTCGTTACCGCCCGCGCGCACGGTGATCGCGCGCGTCGTGGTGGCCGCCGGCACCAGCACCTGCACCCCGACGTCGCGCACCGCCGACCCCAGCCGTGCGATCGTCACGGCGTCGGCCGGCGTCAGCGTCCGGCGCGACGCGTCCGCATCCGACGCCGGCGTGTACGGATCCCCGGCGCGATGGAACACGAAGATGTTGTCCGTCCCCAATTCGCGGAACAACTGCGCGACGGAATTGCGGAGGCCGACCAGGGTGGACGACACCAGCACCACGGTCACGATGCCGATGACCAGCCCGATGATCGCCAGCACCGAGCGCGCGGTCTGCACGCGAATCGACTCGACCGCCAGCGTAGCGGCCTCGGCAAGGGCCGACTGCCACCGCACCTCCGAGCTGGGCCGGGGCACGCTACTCAACCCTGAGTGCCTCGACGACGGAGACGCGCGTGGCCCGTCGCGCGGGATACCAGCCGGCCACCAGTCCGCTCGCGGCCGACGCCAGCAGGCTCCACGCCACCGTGGACGCCCGCACGTCCAGGGGCAACTCCAGCACGCGCGCCAGCCCCCCAATCAGGGCCGCCGCGGCGACGATGCCGGCCGCGCCACCGATGAGCGCCGTCAACGACGACTCGGCCACCACCTCCCGCATGATCTGCGCGCGGGGCGCCCCCAGCGCCCGCCGCACGCCGATCTCGCGCGTCCGCTGCGTCACCGACACGAGCACGGTGTTGGTCACCACGACGATGGACGCCAGCAGGGCCATGAGCGAGATCGGCCCGGCCGCCACGCCCACACGCTGCGACAGGTTCGCCACGAACCCCCGCGCCGCATCCGGCGTGAGCACGTCAAAAGTGTCCGGCTCTCCAGGGAGCAGCTGCCGCCTCGCCCGCAGCGACGCCCGCGCGCGGTCCTGGGCGGCCGCGGCGCTCACGCCCGCCACGGCCTTGGCGAAGATCGGCAGCGACCGGGGCGCGCCAAACGCGCGCTCCCACGCCTGCACCGGAATCCACACCGACCGGTCGAGCGACGCGCCGTTCGAGCTGCCCAGCCGGGCCTGCACGCCGATCACGACGAAGCGGCGGCCCGCCACGCGAATCGCCTGCCCCACCGGATCCGCCGTCGGAAACAACGTGTCGGCGACATCGGCGCCGACGACGGCCACCGGCCCGCTCATTCGATCATCGTCGCGTGAGAGGAATCGGCCCCGCGTGATGGCCAGATCCCGAAGGCCCGCCAGCACCGACGTGGTACCCGACACGGCGGCGGTCTCGAAGACGCGCGTGCCGGCACTGACTTCGGCCACCGTCTGCACGCTGGGGGCGTACTGCACGAGGCCACCCGCGTGTTGTTCAAGGAAGCGCCAGTCCGCGCGCGTCAAGGGCTGGTTGCGCAGGAGCTGTTCCCGCTGCTCCCGGCGGGAAATCCGTCCCGGCGACGCGATCTGCGCGAGCAGGAACGTGTCGGACCCGAACGCGCGCGCGGTGGAGGTCTCGGCGAACACGGCCACGCCATCCAGCGCGCTGATCACGATGATCTGGGTGGCCACGGCGACGGCGATCGCGAGTGCGCCCAGGGCCGCGCGGAGGCGATTTGTCGCGAGCGTACGGGCCGCCTGTCGAAAAGATTCCCGCAAGGAAAACCAGTGCCGCGCCACGGACCGTGCCACTATGTGAGTATACGTGGGTATGCCTCGTCGACTCCTGTACGCGCTGATGGTGATCGTGGCCCTGGTGGCCGGATGGTTCTGGTGGTCGGGCCGCCAGCCGGATGTCGTGGACGTGGATGTGGCGAGCGTCGCGCGCGTGGACACGCTGCGCGCCTCGGTCACCGCCTCCGGAGAAATTGTCGCCACGCGCTACGCCGATCTTGGATCGTCGGTGATGGGCCGTCTGGTCAGTCTGCGGGTCCGCGAAGGTGATCGCGTGACCGCCGGCCAGGTGCTGGCGCGCATCGATCCAATTCAGGCGCAAAGCGCGGTGGCCTCGTCCGCGGCGGCGCTGCAGGCCCTGGAGGCCGAGGCCGCCGGCGCGAACAACCAGGTGCGCGCCGCACACGCCGACATCACCGTCGCCACCTCGCGGCAGACCGAAGCGCAGCGCGCCCTGCAGCGCGCGCGTGAGCTGGCGTCATCCGGCCTGCTCGCCCAGTCGGAACTTGATGCCGCCGTGGCGGCCGCCGATACCGCGGTGGCCCAGGTGGCTGCCGCCACCGCCGCCCTCGCCCGCGCCGAACAGACGCGCAGCGCGGCCACGCAACGCGTGGCCCAGGGGCGCGCCGAGCGCGCGCGCGTCGGCGATCAGCTGGCGAAGACTGAAATCACCGCGCCCATCGCCGGCGTCGTGACGCGCCTCGACGTGGAAGAAGGTGAAATGGTGGTGATGGGCGTGCAGAATCAGCCCGGCAGCATCCTCATGACCATCTCGGATCTCAGCGCGCTGGACGCGGAAGTCAAGGTGGCCGAAGCGGACGTGCTGCGCCTGGCGCTGGAAAACCGCGCCACGATTACGCTCGACGCGCTGACCGGCCGTACCTACACGGGACGGGTCGTGGACATCGGCGCCAGCGCGCTGCCGCAGATCGGCACCCAGGCGGCCGCCCGCGAGTTTCGCGTGAAGGTCAGATTGGAAGGCGACGTCGCGTCGCTGCGGCCGGGGCTGACCTGCGACACGGAGATTCTGGTCGCCGAGCGCCGGAACGTGCTGGCCGTGCCGCTGCAGGCCGTCGTCGAACGCGACGGCGTGAGCGGGCTGTTTGTCGTCGACGGCGGCCGGGCGGCGTTCACGCCCGTGACCACCGGCATCATCGGCGGGCTCACGATCGAGGTGACCGGCGTCAATGAAGGCGCCTCCATTGTCGCCGGCCCCTTCCAGGTCTTGCGGGAGTTGCCGGACGGCGCCGCCGTCAGGCCGGCCGCTTCAAGATAAAGCTGAACGTCGCGTTCATCGGCTCGGGCGCGCAGTCGCCGCCGACCATCGCGGTGCCGGAAATCAGCTTTCGGTCCGCCGGCACCTTCGCGGTCCCCTTCAGCACGCCCGTGCATCCCTGATCGGGAATCTCGTACATGTACTCGAACGTCCACACGCCCTTGGCGACCTGCCCCGCCAGGCTGGCGCGGACCGTCGTCGGACTCACGATCGCCATCGTGCCGGTCACCACGCCCTTGGCATCCACGTTGAACGTGGACGTCCCGGTATAGACGGCTTCCTCTCCCGCGGGCCCGGTGGTGAACGACACGTCATAGACAGGCTCGGCCTTGGGCGCCTGCGCTCCCGCCCCGGCCACCGCCGCCGCCAGCATCACCGCAATGACCATTCCCGAACGTACTGCTCCGCGCATGTCAGAACCTCCTGGTCCTTTGACGGTGGAGCCCCCTCCCGGAGTTCCTTCAGATCCGCGGGACGGGCCTACTGCTTCTTCCAGGAGAACCCGCTCATCATCTGCGGGCCGGTGGTGAAGAAGTCGCGGCTGAGCCGGCGGTCGTAGTGAAGCTGCGCGCCGCCAGCGGCCGACAGCCTGGCCGCCAGCACCGATCCGTAGACGTCCGCGCCGCCTTCAATGGACGCGGTCGCCAGTGGCGCGTAGACAATCGCCGTGACGGTGGCTCCGCCCGTCAGCTTGAGCGTGCCCGTGCCGGCATACTGGATTCTGAACATCGACGGGTCGAAGGACTCGTTGGCGGTGGCGCCGCCTTCAAAATCGATGGGCGTCGCATCGTCCGTGCCGGCTACGTTCAGGATGACGGGACCCGATCCGATGACGACCGTCGATCCTCCCGTGAGCTTGAGGCTGTTGATGTTGTACGTCCCTGCCTCTAGCGTGAGGGTCGCGCCACCGGTGACCTGCACGTTGCCCAGCTCCATCGGCACACCCTGGGGATCCAGCGTGAGCGCGCCCGCGCCACCGGTGCAGATGCCAGAGGTCAGCGTCATCACACCGCATCCGCTGGTTGAGACGATCGACGTCGTCGTGATGGGCGGCAGCGGCGACGGTGGATCCGGCAAGGGGTACTGCACGGACTGCGGCAACGCGACAACACCTTCGGTCACCTGGGCGCCGCCGTTCTGCGTCAGCGCGGTCACGGCGCCGGCGCTGCACTTGCCCACGCCGCTGCGGGGCGTCGAGAGCGACCCGTTTACGATGGAGCCGCCGCCCTCGGTCAAGTTGCCATTGGTGCCCACGTGGCCCCAATTGTTGTCGGTTACCGGCACGCCGTCATCCAGCGTCATGTCGGACGAGTCGTAGCTGTTGGTCCGGACGCCGCCGGAAAAACTGAGCGCGCCGCAGCCGCTGTTGGTCGCAAACGCGGCATAGGTATGGGCCGGCACCACCTGGCGCTCGAGCAACGCGGAGACTTCCACCTCCGCTTCGCGGGCGCCCTGAATCGATCCGCGGGCGGTGATGCGCCAGGTCTGCACCACCGTGGCCGCGCTCGCGCCATACGGCACCACCGACCGCATCGACATCAACTCCGCCGACGCGGTGTAGACCACGGAGGCCGGGCCGGCGGCCAGCGTGCCTTGCGACGCCGCCGCAAACGCCGTCTGCGTGGCCGCCACGGGGTAATTCGCGGTCACGCCCTGCAGGGTCGACAACACCACCGGCTGTCCGAGATACCGCACCGGCGTGACGGTCGTGTCGAAGTTGGCCAATGGATCGGCGACCGT
>JANLHE010000494.1 GCA_024653875.1 Acidobacteriota bacterium | reverse complement strand
CGCAGCCCAACACCTTGGCGGCCTCCACCCACTTGCGGTGATTCTCCACGGCCTGCAGGCGCGCGGCCTCATTCGGGTCGCCCAGTTGGCCCTCGCCGTCGCACATGATGAGCCACTGCGTCACGCCCTCGCCGGCGGCGCGCGTGTTCATTTCTTTCAGGTACGCCGCATCTTTCGCCTTGTCCTTGAAAAAGCTGTTCACGTACTCGATCGCGTCGATGCCGAAGTCGCGCTTCGCGGTCTTCGCAAAGTCCAGATGATCCAGCTCTTTGGCCCGCAGCGTGCGATGCAGCGACCACTGCGCGAGCGAGATCCTGAACAACGGAGCCGGCTGCGCCGGCCACCACGCCAGCGCACGCGCCACGGGCACCGCCGCCATGCCGGCGGCCGTGGTGCCAAGGAACCTGCGACGGGTCCAGTTCACGCTCATCAAAACGCGCCCTCTCTCAATTGGCGGGGCTAAAGCCCCTACGGACGCACGGGCCGGCCGCCCTTGGCGGCCGATCGATCCGCCGCGAGGCACACGCGCATTGTGCGCTCTGCGTCGAAGACATTCAAATGGGTGTCGCGATCCGCCAGGACACACGCCACCAGTTCGTCGATTTCACCCTGGAACGGATGATGGCTGACGTCGGCGGAGCCGGGCATCGCCGTGTGAATCCGGATGGCAGAGGCGCCGGTCGGCAGCGTCGTTGCCTCGAACGTCACATCGTCAAACGGGCAGGCACGCCTGAGGGCGGCCAGGTCGACGGGTGCCTCGTTCCAGAGGATCAGATCATCGCGCAGCGACGCGCGCTCCCCCATCATCTCCACGCCGAAGGTGTAGGGCAGCTGCAGATCGGTGGAACTGGTCAGCTGCGCCAGCACCGGCGCGGCCCTCCTGCCTCCCTCCATCCGCAGGTTGACGACGATGGAGGTGGGCCACTGGTAGCCCTTGGTGACCGTCGACGCGAACGCAGAGACGTCGTGCACCTCGAGGCCGGTGCACCAGCGCAATGCGTCCACCGCGTGGCATCCCGCGGCGAGCAGGTGGCTGCGGCCGCTCGTTTTGGTGCGCACCCACGACCAGCCCGAATACCAGTCGGTGACGCGCGACAGGTACTGGAATCGCGCGAACACCAGGCGGCCGAGCCACCCTGCCTCGCGCAGCCACTTCGCGAACCGCAGATAGGGGTTGTAGTGCAGTTCGAATGACACGATCGTACGCACGCCCGAGCGCGTGACTGCCGCGCGAATACGCTTGAGTTCCGCGTGGTCGAGGCCCGTGGGTTTTTCCAGCAGCAGGTGTTTGCCCGCGCGCGCCGCGGCCACGGCCTGATCCGCGTGCAGGTGATTGGGCGTGGCGATGGAAATGATGTCGATGTCCGGCGACGCCAGCAGGTCGCGATATCGCGTGGTGAACCGGGCGTTCGGCACACGCACACCGGCATCAGCGAGCCGCGTCCGGGCCCGGGCCTCGTTCCTGCCGCACAGCGCGACGATGCGCGCGTGGGGATTGGCTTGAAAGGCCTGCAGGTGCTGGGCCGCCACCCAGCCCACGCCGACCAACCCCACGCCAAGCACGCGTGTGTCACTTTGCATA
>JANLHE010000493.1 GCA_024653875.1 Acidobacteriota bacterium | reverse complement strand
GCCATCCTGCTGCTGACCTACATCGGCATGGAGATGCGCGGGCCGTACTGGCAGTTCTACTGGCCGTGGGAAACGTGGCCCACCATGCCGGGGAGGATTTGATCATGGAGCAACGCACCAACTCTCCGTACCCAAGAGTGGATCGGCCCATGCTGGCCGTCATCGGCGTCCTGCTGGTCCTGTCCTGCGTGTTGTTCTTCGCGAGCGACCGCGACCACGACTGGCGGTACTACCAGATGGCGTTCAAGGGCGAGGTGGCGTCGCAGTTCGGCGACGAGCGCGCGGAACAGGTCACGACCGGCATCCAGCAAATCTGGGTCGCGGACCTCGGGCGCGCGGATCGCTGCGTGACCTGCCACCAGGCCGTCAGCTGGAAGGGCTTCGAGAACGCGGAGGAGCCGTTTCGCACGCATCCCCTGGAACCGCTCAAGGGGCACCCGATCGAGAAGTTCGGGTGCACGTCGTGCCACGGCGGCCAGGGGTGGGCCGTCGACGTGCGTGAAGCGCACGGTGAAGTGGCCCACTGGGAAGAGCCCCTGTTGAGCCGCGCGCTCGGCGAGGACTACTCGCTCTCGGGCAACAAGGGCGCGCTGATCCAGATGAACTGCAACATCTGCCACCGGTACGACCGGGAAACCAAAGGCGCCGACGCCATCAACCTGGCCAAGCGCCTGGTCGACGAAAAGGGCTGCCGCGCCTGTCACGTCATCAACAACCGCGGCGGCCGCATCGGCCCGGACCTGACGCGCGTGGGTGAGAAGGCCCCGGAGCAGTACGACTACTCCCGGTTGTCGGGCCAGAAGACGGCCTTTGCCTGGCACGTGGCGCACTTCAAGAACCCGAAGGAAGTCTCGACCGACTCGGCCATGCCCGTCTTCGGCTTCAACACCGGACAGGCGCAGGCGCTGGCGATGCTCGTGCTGTCCTGGCGGCCCGCCGATGTGCCGGCCGCGTACCTGGCCGGCGCGCCGCGCACCGACGTCCCCACGCCCGAGCAGGCGGCTGAAGAACTGCGGATGCGCACCGGTCCCGGGGCGTGGTTCGTGGAGACGGGCTGTGCCACGTGCCACTCGATCCAGGTCTACGGCGTGCGGTCGCCCGCGCAGATCGGGCCCGACCTGTCCAACGCCGTGGAAGACGTGCAGTCGCGGTTCGGCCGCACCATCGATGACTTCCTGCGCGAACCGACCGGCACGATGTCGGTGGTGCTCTCGCGGCAGATCATCCTGACCCCCGAACAGAAAGCGGTGGCGATTCAGAAGTTGCGCGAGGCCTTTGTGGTGTATCAGAAACAACAAGCGGAGAAGGAGTGATAGGTATGAAGAGACTATGGAATGCACGTCTGAGTACGTGGCTGGCGGCCGGGGCCGGTGTGCTCCTGCTGATTGGCTACAGCGCCTGTTCGCCCAGCGCGCCGCCCTCGTCGAGCCGGGGCGGAGGGACGTCCGATATCGCCAACGCGGCGCAGCGAACGTACGTGGCGCCCGGCGATCTGGACGAGTATTACGTCTTCGCCTCGGGCGGCCACTCCGGCAATGTCTACGTGTACGGCATTCCGTCGATGCGGCACCTCTCGACGATTCCCGTCTTCTCGCCGTACCCGGCGACCGGCTACGGGTTCGACGATGATTCGAAGAAGATGCTGGGCGGCCTGACGTGGGGCGATGCGCATCACCCGGCGCTGTCGGAGACGGCGGGCGACTACGACGGCCGGTGGCTCTTCATCAACGAGATGAACGGCCGGGTCGCGCGGATCGATCTGCGCGACTTCAAGACGAAGCAGATTTACGGCCCGGTTCCCAACATCTCCGGCAACCACGGATCGTCGTTCATCACGCCGAACAGCGAGTACGTGATGGTGGCCAGCCGGTTCTCGATTCCCATCCCGAAGGGCACCTATGCGCCCATCGACAAGTACGCCACCGACTACAAGGGCGTCATTGGCGCGCTGAAGATCGACGCCACGACCGGCAACCTGGATCTGGGATTCCAGATTCTAATGCCGCCGTTCGACTATGACATCGGCGACGCGGGCAAACTGACTTCCGACGGCTGGATGTTCCTGACGGCCTACAACGCCGAGCGGGCGACGGGCAAACTCGAGGTGACCGCCAGTCAGCGCGACCGCGACTACATCGCCGCCGTGGACTGGCGCGCCGCCGAGAAGGCCGCGGCCCAGGGGCTTGGCGAGATGATCGGTGGCGTCCGCGTCCTGGATCCGGCGAAGGTCCCCGGCCTGGTCTACCTGATGCCTTGCGGCAAATCGCCCCACGGCGTGGCTGTGTCCCCCGACGGGAAGTACATCATCGGCTCGGGTAAACTCCAGGGCGTGACCACCGCGTTCAATTTCGAGAAGGTCCAGACGGCGATCCGCAACAAGGACTTCGACGGCAGCGAAGACGGGATCCCGGTGCTGAAGTACGAGTCCATCAAGGACGCGGAAGTGGAAGTGGGCCTGGGCCCGCTGCACACCCAGTTCGGCCCGGATGGGATGGCGTACACGTCCCTGTTCGTCGACAGCGCCATCGCGTCGTGGAAGCTGGGCGAGTGGAAGGTCATCGACAAGGTGCCGGTGTCCTACGCGGTCGGCCATCTGGCGGCGGCCGAAGGCGATACGGTCAACCCGGATGGCAACTACCTCATCTCGCTCAACAAGCTGTCGCATGGCCGGCACCTGAACGTCGGGCCCTCCCAGCCGGAGTCGTCGCAGCTGATCGACATCGGTGACGAGAAGATGAAGATCCTGTATGACGCGTTCACCGAGCCGGAGCCGCACTACGCCCAGATCGTCAAGGCCGACAAGCTCAAGCCGATCGAGGTGTATCCGAAGGAAGAGAACAAGCACCCGCTCGCGATCTGGGACGTGAAGGACGCCGGGGTGACCCGGGTGGGCAACAAGGTCACGGTCAAGATCGTCGCGGTGCGATCGACCCTCACGCCGACCAGCTTCGAAGTGCAGGAAGGCGACATCGTCACCGTCGCCGTCACCAACATCGAGCAGACCACGGACGAGCTGCATGGATTCGGCCTGCTCGACTACAACATCAATCTGGTGGTCGACCCCGGAGAGACAAAGACGGTGACATTCACCGCCAAGAAGGGGGTGTTCCCGTACTACTGCACGAACTTCTGCTCGGCGCTGCATCAGGAAATGCAGGGCTACCTGATCGTCAAGCCCCGGTAGGGAGCAGAAATGACGTCGGGTGTCTTTTTTTTCTTGTACATGAAAAAAAGACACCCGACGTCTTTTCGGAGGACGTTCTACGTTCCAAGGAGTAACAGATGACTGCCATGCTCGAACGAACCGCCACGCGGCTGCATCAACCCGTCGGGCTGGCCTCGCGGGCCTGCCTGTTGCTGGCGGCGGTGCTGGTGGTGACAGCGCATTTCTTTCCGCTGTGGAACCTGACCATGTTCGCGCCGCAGTATCCGGACGCGCTGCGGCTGGACATCTTCGATCACGCGCTGGTGGGCGGCAACGGCGGGCAGGACCTCAAGGAAATCAACCTGCTCAACCACTACATCGGCATGCGCGATCTGGCCGTGGAGGACTTCACCGAGTTCAAGTGGATGCCGTTCGCCCTGGGCGGGTTGGCGTTGCTGTTTGCCCGCGCCGCGGTGTTTGGCACGCTGAAGGAACTGGTGGACGCGGTCGTTATGTTCTTCTACTTCGGCGGGTTCTCCCTCTGGACGTTCGGCTACAAGATGTACCGCTACGGCCATGACTTGTCGCCGAGCGCCGCGGTCAAGGTGCCGGGGTTCACGCCCCCCATGTTCGGCCACAAGGCCATTGCCAACTTCGACGTGTACTCCTTTCCGCAAGCCGGCACGTACCTGATGATCTCGGTGGCCGTGCTGCTTGTCGTGGCGTTCGTGCTGGCGTGGCGGCGGACCGGCCGGCCGGCGGGCCGAGCGCCGCGGAAGGTGGATCTGGAACTGACCGCCACATGAAGACGTGCTTGATCCCCATCGTGTTCGGTCTGTGTCTGGCGGCCGGTCTCGTGGGTCCGGCCGTGCAGGCGTTCCAGATCGTGGGCGACGATGCGCCCCTGCTGGTGGCGGGACTGGAGGGACGCCCCGCGGCGGGCGCGCGGTCGCCGCTGCAGGCGCTGGTTGACGCCGCGTTGCCGGGCGATCGCATCGAGGTGCCGGCCGGCCGCTACGAGGGCGATCTCTATATCGACAAGCCTGTGCATCTGATCGGCGTCGGCCGTCCCTTGCTGGCGGGGTCGGGCACCGGCAGCGTGGTGCGGATTCGGGCCAGCCACGTGACGGTGGAGGGGTTTGATATCGACGGCCGCCTTGGCGGCAGCCTGGCCCGGGATTCGTCGGGGATCCACGTCGCCGCCGCGCACGCCATCGTCCGCGACTGCCGCATCGTCCGGTCGCTGTTCGGGGTCTACCTGCGCGAGGCGAACGATGCCCTCGTGGAGAACACGACGGTGACGGGGATTGAAGGCAAGGCACCCGGTGAGCAGGGGTCGGGCATCCATGTCTGGAACACCGAACGGTTCACGCTGCGCGGGAACGTGATCCGGTTCTCCCGTGACGGGTTCTACATCCAGTCAGCCAATCACGGCCTCGTCTCCGGCAATCGCGTGAGTGACGTGCGGTACGGCCTGCACTACATGACGTCCGACGACAACACATTCGAAGACAACGTGTTCGAGCGCGGTGCGGCCGGCGCGGCGCTGATGTACTCGCGGCGGCTGACGTTTTCACGCAACCGGTTTCTGCACAACCGCGGGTTTGCGTCGGTCGGACTGCTCCTGAAGGACTGCGAGGACGTCACGGCCACGGACAACCTGCTGGCCGACAACGAGCGCGGGTTCTTTATCGACGGGGCGATTCGCCACGTCTTCCGCCACAACATCGTGTCGAGCTCGGATGTGGCGGTGGTGGTCTACGCCTCCTCGCAGGGAAATCGTTTCGAGGGCAATGCGTTCATCGGGAACCTGGCGCCCCTGCGCCTCGTGGGCCGGCGCACCGACACCGTGTTCGACGGCAACTACTGGTCGGATCACGACGAACCCGATCTTGACGGCGACGGCGTGCGCGACGCGCCGTACCGCCTCTCGAACGTGTTCGACCATCTGCGCGGGAATCTGACGGCGGCGGATCTGTACGCGCAGGGCCTGGGCGCCGCGATTCTGGCCCGCGCCGAACGGACGTTTCCGGTCCTGCGGGCGACCACGGTCGTGGATGCGCGGCCGCTGGTACGCGCGCCGGCGCGGGGCGCGATTCCGCCGATGCTCGACGAGACGACCCGCGGCACCACCGCGGGGCTCGCCCTGGCGGGATTTGGACTCGTGTGCGGGGCGCTGGTGCTCCGCGCGGGCCGGCGTCCCGGACGGGTGGGGGAGCACGCCTGATGATTGTCTTCAACGAGTTCGGCAAGATCTTCAGCGGGTTCGCGGCGGTCCGGAATCTGTCGCTGCGCATCGAGCCCGGTGAAGTGGTGGCGCTGCTGGGACCGAACGGATCGGGCAAGACCACGTCGATCAAGGCGGCGGCCGGGCTGATTCATCCCACCAAGGGGACGGTGCTCATCGGGGCGCCGGGCCGGCCGTCGATCGAGGCGGGCGCGCGGCTGTCGTGTTCGTTCCTGCCGCAGCGCGTGACGTTTCCGGGATCGCTGACCGGCCGCGAGGTGGCGGAGTTCTATTGCCGCCTGCGGGGACGGAGCCCCGATCGCGTGGACGAAGTGATGGCGCTGACCGGCCTCAATGGCGCCAGCGCCCGCGCGGTGGGCACGTACTCCGGCGGCATGACCCAGCGGCTGGGCCTGGCCGTCGCGATGGCGGCGAACGCCCCCATCCTGCTGCTGGACGAACCCACGGCGGCGCTGGATCCGGATGGCACGGCCGCGTTCTACGCGCTGGTGGAGTCGCGCCGCGCGGAAAAACAGACGGTGCTCTTCAGCTCGCATCAGATGGGCGACGTGGAACGTCTGGCGGATCGGTTCGCCGTGCTTGTCGGCGGACGTCTGGTCGCGTCCCTGACGGCGCGGGAACTCACGGCGGAACTGGCCGATCGCGGCGTGATGAAAGTCACGGTCGACGGCCTGACGGACGACGCGCTCGAGGCGGTCCGTCGCCTGGCGCCGCGAACGCAGGTGGCGCACGATCAACTCGTCGTCGGCGGGCCGGCGTCGGTGCGATTGGCGGTGATCGATCTGCTGCGCGAACGGGGCGTCGGCATTCGGGGGTGGTCCGCCGAAGAGGGCCGGCTCGACGCGTGGTATCG
>JANLHE010000492.1 GCA_024653875.1 Acidobacteriota bacterium | reverse complement strand
TCAAGCCGGCCGGGGCCTACATACGAGCCGACAGGGCGCACGGCCGCTTCAACCATCAGGAGACTGTCGCTGATGTCTTCGCCCGTGCTTCTGCGAGGGCCGACTCGCCTCGCCCGCGTGATGCCGTCTCGCCCGATGAGCGACAGCACGTCGCGGGCCTGCATCGTGGCCCCGCCGTAGAACTCGGTGAACCGCGCGGGATCGAACTGCACGGAGACCACGCCGGCAAACCGGCCGTCCGTGGTGTTGAGCCGGCGCGTCACCGGCACCATCACCTTTTGCGTCCGTCGCGACACCACGGGTTTGCCGATGAACAAGACCCCGGTGTCCGTGTCTTGATGGACAGAGAAGTGTTCACGATCGGCGAGGTTGATCGGCGCGTCCAGGTGCGGCAACGTGGCGGCTGGCATCACATCGCCTGAGGCGTCGATCATGCTGATGGCGTCGAAGACATCGCGGTCGACGCCCAGGTCGCGAATCAGATGCTGCAGGTTGAGGGACGCGCCAGCCAGATCGAATTCATGAATGACGGCTCGAATAATGGAGTCCGCGGTCTCGAGCGTGCGGATTGTGTACTGCTCGAACGCAATGGCCAGATTCGTGATTCGCTCGGTCTCCGCGCGCATCGACTGCTCGCGGTCCACGCGCGTCTGGTTGAGGACGGCCGCCCACGTGAGCGCGAGCAGGGCGACGGCCACCGCCATCACGCTCACCGGCAGGCCGAGCTGTCGTTGTGTCATCCGGGTCACGCGGCGAGGTCCGAGGTGACCATGGGACCGCCCATACCTGATGATATGCCCACCCCACCGTGCCCGGACAATCAACCCGCCTCAGGCTGGTGCGCCGATTAACAGCCGGTTCTGGGTCCACACGCGGTATCCGTGGCCGGCGAGGTCGTGGCGGGTCAGGCGGCCGCGGGACGAGCGGGAAAACGCGGCGGTGGCGGTCACGGCTTCGCCAGCGACTGCCGCACGAACGCTTCGATTTGATCGGCCTGCATCGCGCCAGCCTTCCGGCCCGCCACCAGCCCGGAGTGGAACACGGCCATCGTGGGAATGGACTGAATTTGCAGGCGCGCGGCCAGATCGGAGACGGCCTCGGTGTCGACTTTGGCCACCACCCACTCGCCGGCATGGGCGGACGCGACGCGTGCAATTTCGGGCGCGACCATGCGGCACGGACCGCACCACGCGGCCCAGAAGTCCACGAGCACCGGCAGGCGGGACCCTCGCACGAGCGCGTCGAAGTCCGCGCTGCTGCCGACGTCCACGGGGCCATTGGGCGCATGAATGTCGGTCTGGCACCGGCCGCACCGCGTGGCGAGGCCGAGCCTGTCATAGGCGAGTCGATTGGCTTGGTGGCAGGACGGACACGGGACGATGACCCCGCGGCCGTCGGCGCGGAGGGTGCTCATGCCTTCAACTATAGCGCCGGTCAGTACGTCTCGGCGTCGAGCCCCGGCACGCGCCTGAAGTGATCGAAGATGCCGGTAGGTGCCGGTAGGTGCGCGGGTGCCATCCGCCGCAGAATGTATGCGAGATGGTCAAGAAACCGACGCGCCCGGCTGCCGGCCCGGACAATGAGGAACGGCCGCTCAAGACGCTTGAGCGGGTGCTGTCGAAAGCCGGCCTGGGCTCGCGCGTCGAGGCGCGGCGCTGGGTGCACGCGCGGCGCGTGAAGGTGAACGGCGAGGTCATCGAGAATCCCGATCACTGGATCGATCTCGAACTGGACGAGGTGCGCTTCGACGACACGCTGCTCGAAGCGCGCGAGCGGATGTACGTGCTGCTCTACAAGCCGAAGGGGTACCTGACCACCTACAAGGATCCCGAGGGGCGTCCCACCGTGTATGACCTGGTGGGAGACATCGGCACCTTTCTCTCGCCCGTCGGCCGGCTCGACTTCGACACGTCCGGCCTGCTGCTCATGACAAACGACAACGGGTTTGCCGAACGCGTGACGAACCCGGCATCGCACGTGGCGAAGACGTATCTCGTGAAGGCGTCAACGGTGCTGACCGACGCGCAACTCGACCAGTTGCGCCACGGGATCGACCTGTCCGATGGCCCGACGCGGCCCGCGACGGTCACGCGCCTCCGCGATTCGGAAAAGTACACGCACGTCGAGATCACGCTGACTGAAGGACGCAACCGGCAGGTGCGCCGCATGGTGGAGGCGCTTGGCTCGCACGTGCTGAAGCTCGTGCGCGTGAAGATCGGCAGCATCGCCATCGGCGCGTTGTCGATCGGCAAGTGGCGCCTGCTCACGGCGGACGAAGTGGCGGCGCTCACCGGCCCGGGCACGCCGGCCTCGAGGGCAAGCGCGGGGTGACCGCCGAACCTCACCGACTTTCTCCCCGAGGAATTTGTCTGATCTTCTCAAAGAGCGCGGTCGGCGTGAGTCTGGCCAGATCGAGAGCCAGCGGAGTTGCGGCCTGAGGTGCGAGATTGCCCGCCCGAAGCTCGACGATGCTCTGTCCATCACCCGTGGCCAGCCCCCAGGTCACCCGTGCGTCAGGCGGTCTTCCATGTACGTGTTTCCTGATGAACAGAAGGTACACGCGATCTCGCTGCAGTTCCCGGAGTCTCTCACTGGAGTGCCGCTGGATATAGGATCCGCGGTCGACATCTCCGACGCCGCTAAGCTCGACCTCAAGTGATTCCGGGGCGGTGCCGAGCTGGTCCGACCACCGCAGCACCTGTTGGATCTTTAAGGAATAGGCCGTGCTGAAGAAGATACCTTCCTCATCAGGAAATCCGCTGGGCGCGACGCTGGATGGTCGACTACTCACAACGTCGCCAAGAATGACCGCATCGCTGAGGCTGACAATCTTCTCCAGCGAGGCCAGGTCACCATACCCGCCGTCGACGTGGAGGCGCGTGACCCGAACCTCTTTCTGCCGCGCGCCCGTAATCGGTGTGGCGTAAGGTGCGACGCCTCCAAGGGCGATGAGCATTCCGAGGATGGCCAGGCGTTGTTTCATCACAAGCTCAACCGAGCGGTCAGGCGGCGCTTCGGCTCCTTGGTTTGGCGATCGGCGCGAGGCTCAGACGCAATTGAAACGGCTTCAGCAAGCGGTTCAATGTCTCCTGCGTTGGGTTGTGCCTTAGCACAATGGCCCGCAGCACATTTGGGCTGGCCATCTTCACCTTGGCGGCAAACTCCTTGACCCCCATCGCGCGGACCACTTTTCCCAGAGCCAGTTGCAGGGGAACTCCTTCATCGATCGCACCCAGCAGGAACTCTCGGGCGAACGCCGGGTCGCGGAGGTCTTCTGCCAAACCCTCTTCCCAGTCCTTACTCCGTCTTGCCATGTTGGGCCTCCCTGTACGCTTTCCAAAATTCACGGGCCTTGCGAAGGTCGCGGGACTGCGACGAGATTCCCAGTTGAAAAGCGCAACACCCGCGCCTGAATTCTTGCCCGCGCCTGGACGCCGAGCGTTGCCAACCACTCTCTGAACAGGTTTTTCCCGTCCGCTGTGACGTATTCCTGAACGGCCAAGGCGCCGGAACCAGTCACAAAGTTATCTTATACGATAAGCGTGACGCGCGGAGCGTTTTGCGTCCATTGGCCACTGGTGGCGTGGGCTGGCTAACTCATTCCAGCTCAGACGGTTAGGCGCGCTGGCGCTCTGCGTCCTTCTGCCATTGTTTTCCAGGATTGGCAGGGAGCGCCATCACGATGGCACTCGAAATGGCACTCGACGCAAAGAGACTTCCCGCTCATCCACACCGGCCATCGCCCATACCAGACGGGGCAATCCATGATATTGCCTGCAATATAATAGGCACCTCGTGATTCGGCTGGTCCTCGATACGAATGTGGTGGTGGCTGCGGTCCGAAGTGACCGAGGGGCTTCGCGGATATTGCTGACGGCGGCCATGGAACAACGAATACGGTTGTTGCTCTCGGTTCCGCTCATGATGGAGTACGAGGCGGTGCTCATGCGGGCGGAACATCGCACCGTGTCAGGACTATCCGTCAATGACGTTGGCGTGCTCCTCGACACAATCGCGGCGGTCGCGGAGCCGATCCGCCTCGCGTATTTGTGGCGTCCCACATTGCCGGATGCCGAGGACGACATGGTGCTTGAAACGGCAGTGAACGGCGGGGCTGACGGACTGGTCACGCTGAATCGTCGCCATTTTGGTCCCGTCACCGCCAGGTTTGGTATCGCGACACTCTCCCCAGCGCAGGGTGTGACTCTCATGGAGAAACGCGTATGAAGAAGAGCAATTTCGCGCTGCGGTTGCAGCCCTCGCTGATGGAAGAAGCCCGTCGGGTGGCAAAGGCTGAAGGAGTGGCGGTCAATCAACTGATTAACGTGGCGGTGGCCGAGAAAGTATCGGCGCTGCGGACTGAGGAGTATTTCGCTGAGCGCTCAAAGCGCGCCGACGTCAGCAAGGCCTTGAAGATCCTCAAACGGGCTGGTCGTGGCCTCGAGCCAGTGGCGGGCGATGAGCTGCCATCGGCCTCTCGAGGTCGCCGACGTGTTGCGTCAGGAAAAGGGGCGGCTTGAATCGACGGCCGATAATGCGTGTGCCCTCGAAGCGGGACCGCGATGACCTCGACATCTACCCCTATCGATCGGACGTCGCCGTCAGAGGCCAAGATAGCGCTATTCCGTTCCCTGTTCCGCGGCCGCGAGGATGTCTATCCCCGCCGATTCGAGAGCCGGAAGACAGGTAAATCAGGCTACGCGCCCGCCTGCGCGAACGAGTGGGTGCGCGGCGTATGTGAGAAGCCGCGCATCAAGTGCGCCGAATGTCCCAACCGTCGGTTCCTTCCGGTAACCGACGACGTCATCCGATGGCACCTGTCTGGCTCCGACGACAGCGCTCAACCCTTTGTCGCGGGCGTCTATCCGCTGCTGCCGGACGAGACGTGCTTCCTTCTTGCCGTCGATTTCGATAAGGGCAGCTGGCGCGACGATGTCACGGCGTTTCTCGACGCGTGTCGTCGCCTGCATCTCCCGGCCGCCCTCGAACGGTCACGCTCCGGACGGGGCGCGCATGTCTGGTTCTTCTTTGAGGAGGCCATTCCGGCCGCGCTGGCCCGGCGGCTCGCATCCCACGCCCTCACCGAGACGATGGAGGGGCGACCCGAGATCGGCTTGGATTCGTACGACCGGCTCTTTCCGAGTCAGGACACGATGCCGCACGGGGGATTCGGGAACCTGATCGCCCTACCGCTGCAGAAGGGAGCACGCAGGCAGGACAACAGCGTCTTTCTCGACCACGACCTCGTCCCCTGGGCCGACCAATGGACATTTCTCGCCGGCATGCGAAAGATCGGCCGCCGGCAAGTCGAAGCGATCGTTGAGGAAGCCGAACGACGCGGTCGCATTCTCGGCGTGCGCCTGCCGCCACAGGACGACGGAGAGGATGAGCCGTGGACAGCGCTTCCATCCCGTCACCGAAAAGAAGTGCCCATCGTCGGGGACCTGCCTCAGACGTTGGAACTGGTTCTCGGCAATCAGATCTACATCGCCAAGGAAGGACTGAATCCGGGCCTGAGAAACCGGCTGCTTCGCCTGGCAGCCTTTCAGAATCCTGAGTTCTACAAGGCTCAGGCGATGCGATTGTCGACCTACGACAAGCCACGCGTCATCGCCTGCGCAGAAGATCACCCACATCACATTGGACTGCCTCGCGGCTGCCTTGACGACGCCCGCCAGGCGCTCAGCGACCTGGGTGTTCGCGTCGCCGTTCGCGACGAGCGATACGGCGGCGGCCGTCTGGACCTGAAGTTCCACGGTGAACTCCGACCGGAGCAGAAGACGGCGGCAGATGCATTGTTGCGCCACGAGACTGGCGTACTGGCCGCAACGACTGCGTTTGGCAAGACGGTCGTCGCTGCCTGGTTGATCGCTGAGCGCGGCGTCAACACGATCGTGCTCGTCCATCGGCGACAACTGTGTGACCAGTGGATCGAGCGGCTCGCGGCATTCCTCGGTATTCCCGCACGATCGATCGGTCGGATCGGCGGCGGGCGAAGCCGACCGACCGGGCTGCTCGACGTCGCCGTGATCCAGAGTCTCGTCCGGAAAGGTGTCGTCGATGACCGTGTCGCTCAGTACGGGCA
>JANLHE010000481.1 GCA_024653875.1 Acidobacteriota bacterium | reverse complement strand
CGCCGACGCCGCCGACGCCTACGCCGCCGCCGCCTCCCCCGCCTCCGCTTACGCCGCCGCCGCCGCCGACGCCGCCGCCCCCGCCTCCGCTTACGCCGCCGCCGCCGCCGACGCCGCCGCCGCCTACGCCGCCGCCGACGCCGCTCGCGCGCAGATGCGCGCTCGCTGCGCGGACATCGTAAGGCAGCACATTACCTGTCCGACCTTGCGGCCGATGGCGGTGAGCGCATGAGGATCAACCTTGGCGCGTGGCTGTTGTGCCTGCTCTGGGTCGCCATGGGTCTCGCGTGGGCCTGGCAGGGGATGGCGTGATCGCGCTGCTCGCCTTACTGACGGGGGCGTGGTTCCTGCGGGCGTGCTACGTGGGGCACCAGAGCGCGCGGAGATGAAGGAAGGGGAGACAGACCATGACTGAGCAGTTAGAGCAATTCGATACGCCGTCTTCATCGGTCAACGCCGTTGACGTTGCGTTCGGAGGCAATCTTGCCGTGCTGATGCCGCCGTTTGCGGCCCTGCCCCAAGAGTTCAAGAGTCACAACGGCACGCCGTGGAACGCCCTGTTTTCTCAGTTGTTTTTCAGCGGCGGCAAGTTGCCTCCCGTGAAAGAGGGCATCGACGCTCGCGCGGCGCGGATACACCTGTCCGCGGTGATGGCGTCGTTTGAGCCCAAGCACGAGCACAAGGAAGCGGCGTGTGCCTACCTGATGAGCCGCTGGTATCAGAAACCGACGAGCGGCCAGAAATAACGAGGCCCGCGCGACGTTCTGAGCGTCAGCGGGCCAGAGGGAGCAACCGATGACTCTGAGTTTATCACAGCCGATGCACGAAGCCTCTCCGCAGCCAGATGGCGATTCGCGGTCGTCGATCAACGCGACGACATCGGACGTCGCCTTTCACTCCAGCCCTACTTTTACGCGGTTAGTCACGCTCTCGGCCGAGGATGCCTACCAGCGCGCGATTGACGAGGTAGCGTTCGCGCTGATCCGTGCGGCGGCGCGCCGCGTCCACACCATGGTGCCCGTGCAGCCAAGGGCGATTCCCGGCTGGGAGACGTTCCGCGTGGCCGCGTGCAAGGCGCTGGCCTGGACGGACTCAGGGGCGAAAGGCGCGGCCATGGCGAACACGATCCTGGACATCGCGGAGGCCGACGACGTGGACGTGCTCGAGTCGCGAGACGCCCAGCTTGTGCGGCGGGCGATTCAGATGTACGAGGCCCATCTGACGCAGCAGGGTGAGCTAGTGGGGCGGTCATGAGCGGGACTGCTCTCGCTCCAACCGCTGTTTCGGCCATCACGTTCCGCGACGATCAGATCGCACTTATCAAGCGGCAGATCGCCGTCGGTGCAAGCGACGATGAACTGAAGCTGTTTCTCCACCAGTGCCAGCGGACGGGCCTGGACCCGTTCGTGCGGCAGATATACGCCATCAAGAGGGGCGGCCGGATGACGGTGCAGACGAGCATCGACGGCTTCCGCCTGATCGCGGAGCGCACGGGCCAGTACGCCGGGCAGCTCGGGCCGTTCTGGTGCGGCGAAGACGGGCAGTGGGCTGACGTGTGGCTGAAGCGCGAGCCGCCGCACGCCGCGAAAGTGGCCGTCTTGCGGAAGGACTTCGCAGAGCCGCTGTGGGGTGTCGCGCGGTTCGCCTCCTATGCCGGCGAGAACCTGTGGAAGAAGATGCCCGAGGTCATGATCGCCAAGTGCGCCGAAGCCTTGGCGCTGCGTCGGGCGTTCCCGCAGGAGTTGTCCGGGCTCTACACGAACGACGAGATGGCGCAAGCAGACGCGCCCGGGATCGTGCAGGCCGAGCCGGTCGAACTGGTGGCACCTGACGGCTTCGATTTGTGGTGGGGCGACTTCCAGACCGTGGCGGAACTTGGGCTGCCGGCACTCAAAGCCGCCTGGGACGACTCCCTCCCGGCCTATCGAAAGCATTTGACCACGACGAACGCGAAGGGCTGGAGCGACTTGAAAAGCAAGGCGGCTAAAGCGGGGGCGGTCGTCGCATGAAGATCCACGACGTTGAGCAGCGGAGTGAGGCGTGGTTCCAACTGCGGAGCGGCAAGCTGACCGGCAGCGCCGCGAAGGACATGCTGGCGAAGGTGAAGGCCGGCGAAGCCGCCGCACGCCGGAACCTGAAATACAAATTGATTGCCGAAAGGCTGACGGGCCAAGCGCAGCGCAGCACATACGTCAACGCCGCAATGGAATGGGGCACGGCGCACGAGGCCGAGGCGATCGCTGCCTACGAAGCCGCGACGGGCGCGATGGTGCAGGCGATCGGGTTTGTCGAACACGACGAGCAGCCCATCGGCACGTCGCCGGACGGTTTCGTGGGCGACGACGGCATCGTCTCGATCAAGTGCCCTGAGACAGCGAATCACATCGGCTATCTGAGGTCAGGCGTCGAGCCGTCCGAACACGCCGCGCAGAACACGCACGAGCTGTGGTTGACGGGCCGCGCCTGGGTCGATTTCGTGTCGTATGACCCGAGGCTGCCGGAGGACTTGCGGCTGTTCGTCTTGCGGGTGACGCGGACGCCCGAGCAACTGTCCAACTACGCCTCACAAGTCAAAGCGTTTTTAGGGGAGATCGACAACGAGATCGCGGCGCTCCGCACGATCAAGAACCTGCGGGCTGTGCTGACTGAGGTGGCGTAGTGGCCTACGAAAAAGATCCGGCGGAACTGGGTGCCCTTTGGGTGCGCGTGAGCCAGAGCGGCGCGCGCTACATGACGGGCACGATCAGCGGCGTCGATGTCGTCTGCTTTGAGAACAAGAACAAACAGGGCAAGCAGCCCGACTGGCGCGTGAAGAAAAGTGAGCCGCGCGACGGGCAGAGCGCCGGCACGCGGAAGCTGGACACCCGCGAAGACGAGCGCCGGCCTTCGCGCGTGGACGACGCGGACTCAGACGGGATTCCGTTCTAGCCATCATGGGCACCTGGTCCTACGAGTTCGCCGCCGTGAAAGCGCCCGCCGGCTTGGTGTTTACGAGCCGCGCGTATTTCGACCGGGCGATCTCGACATTGGGGGATGGCGAGCAGGTCATCGTCACAGTGGCGAAGCCGGTGGACAAGCGGAGTTTGCAGGCGAACCGTGCGCTCTGGGGGCCAATTTACGACCAGCTCATTGACGGCATCGCGGAGTCGGCGGGCTACGACAAGCACGACGCGCTCGGCAAGGAACAGATGCACGAGGGGCTGTTGATGTTGTTCGGCGGCACCGTCGTTGATCTGGTGACAAAGCGGGAAGTCGCAAAAGAGCGGTCATCCAGGATGAGTTCGGCGCGGTTCTCCGAGTTCATGGAATGGATCGCCAGATACGCGGCTGACGAGCACGGCGTCGTCGTGACGCTGCCGGGGGAACAATGAGGCGCATCTGTGGGGCTGGACCAAACAAGAGCAACGGTTTATGCGAGTGCGGGTGCGGCGAACTAGCTCCTTTGGCCAGACAAGGCGAGCGCAAGCGGGGATTTATTAAAGGTCAGCCGATGCGGTTCGTCCCGGGTCACGGCCAGCGCCGCTCCGAGGTTGTGGGCAAGTATCGACAAGTTCGCGTCGTCGGCCATCCTCGCGTGAGTAGAGGCGACATTGGCGCCCATGTCGCAATTGTCGAGAAGGTCATCGGCCGAACCCTGCCGAGCGGCGCTGAAATCCACCACTTTGACGGAGACGGACTCAACAACGCGCACACGAATCTAGTGGTTTGCCAAGACCGTGCGTATCACAAACTGCTACACGTGAGGCAACGGATCAAAGCCTTTGGAGGCAATCCGAGCACTCAAAAGATTTGCGGCGGCTGTCACGCTCCTTGCGAGCTGTCTGAGTTTGCCGCTTCAAGCCGGAACAAGAGCACGGGACGACAAAACATCTGCCGCGCTTGTGGTCGCCTGCGTGGCGCGGAGCGGCGCAAGCGCGCGAAGAAATCGGAGGCGGCATGAACACCTGTTCAGAATGCGACGGTCTCGGCACGGTCGAGTGCGAATGCATCGAGTGTCATCAGACGCACGACCGGCCGTGCCCACGCTGCGCGGACCAGAACCCACGCGAACGCGGCGACGATGACGGCGTGGAATACGCGGACCCGCGCGATGCGATGGCCGAGCGGCTGGAGCGCGACTGATGGCGAACCCTGCCCTGGCTTTTGGCGCCCTCCAGAAGTCCGCCGCCGGCACGCGCTTGGACCGCAAGACGAAGAAGGCCGCAGAGACGGTGACGCAGCGGCGGAAGGTTTACAAGTCCGTCGAAGTCCGCGACAAGATGCGCTGCCGGGCGTGTGGCGTGCGCGTGCGGAAGACGGCTGGGCTCGCGGGCAATCGGCTTGAGCATCACCATGTCAACGGCCGCACGGGGCCGGCGGCAGAGACGACGCGGAACGTCTGCCTGCTCTGTAAATCGTGCCACGACGAGCGGCACGTCAAGCGGACATTGAACATCAGCGGCAACGCGGACGGCGTGCTGGCTATTTCGTGGTCGTCCGGTGCAAAGGCTGGGCGCTGGATATCGGAGGTGCCCCGTTGATCGGCTGGATCTGGCGACTCATCGGCGTCTGTCAGCACGCGCACCGGTTCCGTGAACGCGACGAGAAGGGTGTCCACGGGCCACAAGGCCGGCTCGGGCTGCGCTGCGACAACTGCGGCCACTGGGCACCCGTCGGACTGCCGATGGATGAACGGGGCGCGAGGCTTCGGCGGCGGATGAAGACGGAAGGACGGCAGGGCAGCAACGTCCTGGAAATGAGGCGCAGAGCATGAAACGCAACCTTCTGATCGTCCTGGCGCTGCTGGTGGCCCTGGCCTGCGCCTCCCTGTTCCGCGGGCGCGGCGTGACGGTCTACGCCCAGAGCCTGCCGATCACCAAGACGGTGGCGTGGGACCAGACTGACGAGGCGACAGCGGGCGTCCTCAACTGGACGGTGCGGCTCGACGGCACGATTGTCGGCAGCCCGACGGTTAAGGAACAGGCGATCACGCTGGCCACAGTCGGCGCGCACACGGTCACGGTCACGGCGACGAACCTCTGGGGCGTCTCCAGCCCGGCAACGTTGACGTTCACGGTGGTCCTGGCCGCTGCGCCGGGGAACGTGAGGATTCAGTGAGAGAGGCGAGCGGCCAATGAGCGAACGCTGTTCTTGCGGGCAACCGTCGAAAGGCTCGATCGGGATGCTGCGCTATTGCTACCGCTGCTTCGCGGAACTGGCCGGCTGGCGCGCGAACGATCGGCGGCTGAAGGAGCGAGTGACGGTGCAACTCGTGGACGGACGCCGGAATGTCAGCTTGGCCGAGTGGGCGCCCGATGTGGCGATCAGCCGTGAGCGGCAGAAGTCAGAGGCCCAGCGATGACGCCAGACGCTCGTCAGCGGCGATGGTCTGCGGAGGATTTCGACAAGGCCGCGCAACTGCTTGAGACCTTGTATCGAGACGACCAGGACAAGACAGCCGAGATGGTCAAGGCGGCGATGTTTCGTGAGGCCGCAGAGAACACGCGCGATCTCCTCGCCGCCGCCGAGGCGGGGGCACAGTGGAAGCAAGAGCGGGACGAATGGGAGCAAGGGCGCATCGACGCCGTGAAGCGGCTCGACAAGGTGCGCGCTGAGCGCGATGAGGCGAGGCAACAGCGTAGCGACGTTCTGGCTGAGTTAGAGCGCATTGTGAAGGTGCTGGCCGAAACCGACGACTTCATCTCAGCTGTCAACGCCTGCCAGCCTTACGCGAGTGACTTGGCAAAACAGCGAATGGCCGAACTCACGCGCCTGCGGCCGCTGGCCGAGGTGGGGGAGAAGGTGCGTGCCGATCTTGCCGCCGCCCACGCCAGAGAAGAAGTGCTGCGCGAGTGGCTCGGCGATCGGGAAGACGAGCTGCATTCGATCATCCAGTCATGCGAGCGGACGGGAGATCGGGCCAACCAGACTGTTGCGGAGGCATTGTATCGAGAGATCGGATCGCTGCTGGTCCGTTTTTTGGCCCTCCTGCCCGCCGAGGCCGCGACCCCAGTAGTTGTTGATGACGGCTGTGATGGATCAGATGTCTGCCCGTGCAAAGAATGCAATCGGCCCGCCGAGGCCGCGACCAAGGAAGGGGCGTAGGTGACCCTCCCAGTCTCCCTGCTCCTGCTCGCGGCCATTGGTGTGGGCACGTCCTGCGGCGTGAACAAACTAAGCGACCGCCAGCAGCGGGCGCTGGAGGCGACATGCGGCTGCGAGTGCGTGCGCCTGGATGTGACGCCCGAGACGCTGGAGGCGTGGGCGAGCGAGCCGCCTGGAGTGCTGACGATGGCCTGGGGCGGCGGGATGTGGCGATGTCAGGCCGGGAGGCCGCGATAGATGGCGGTCTTTTTTTTGGACCAAGAGGAAGACTTTGTTCTTCTGTGTGGAGCCTTCGCCGGAAAGGCGGCAGCGTAGATGAGCGAGTCTCCCTGTATTCCTGGGCTGCTGTCGCCACGGCTGCACCCGATGGCTGATACTTCGCTGGCCGCCTACCAGCACATCCTGCCGACGTTGAACCAGCGTGAGCGCGCGGTCCTCCTGGCCCTCTGTGACGCCGGCCAGCCGGTGACAGGCGGCGAACTGGCCGAGCAGATGGGGTTGCCCGTGACGAGCATTAGGCCGCGTCTCACGGCCCTCTGTGATTCTGGCTTGGCGGTGAAGCAGCCCGCGCGGATGTCTCGAGCCGCTGGGGAATCCTTCGCCCATCCCTATTTGCCGGCGGTGTCGCGGGCGGCAATAGAGAGGGCCAAGTAGATGCCGCCTAAGGGCAGCGAAACTAGAAACTCCGGCCGCCATCCCGTCCCGGACGACGTGAGGGTGAGGCTGCCGAAGAAGCCCCAGGCGCCGGCCGCGACGACTTCGTGGTGGCTCGTGCCGCCTGACCAGTTCTCAGCCGAGTGCGCGAAGGCCCAGGCCCGCATGAGCCCGACCTTTTCGGGACACGAGCCCACCAATTACAGCCGTCCAAACGGGAAAGAATGAGGCGTAGATGCAGCGAAAGTCTGGTAGAATGAATATGGTTGCTTCCGCCGTTACCGGCGGAGCCAATGAGCGGTTGAACCCCGCTCAAAGGCCCCTAAGCACCAAGGCGAAGAGGTCGCCAATGATGCCTGCGTCTCATTCTACCAGCCAACAGTTTCAGGTCAACTTCCGTCTCCTTTTAGGTGGGCTCTGAATGGCCACCGCGAAGTTTGACGACGGGCTTCCCTCTAACCCAAAAATCATCATGGCCGGCGCGGCAGCTTCATGGCTATGGGTCTGTGGTGTCCTTTATTGTCGCCGCGGCCTCACGGACGGGCTGATTCCGAGAATCGTCGTGCCGACGCTGGTTGTCGGCCTAAAAGCGCCGTTCACTCACGCGAAGCGACTGGTCGACGTGAAACTGTGGGAGACGGAAGGGCAGGACTTCCGGGTCCACGACTTTCTTGATTGGAACCCATCAAAAGCCCAGGTCGAGGGATACCGGGCGCATGATCGGGAACGGAAACAATCCAGGCATAGAGGCCAACCGGATTCCAATCGGAATCCTACTGGAATCCAAACGGAATCCGAACGGCTTCCCTACGCGCGCGCGACGCACGCGGGCGGGAAGTCTGCGTCTGTGTCTGCATCAGCGGGGTTGGATCTTTCCGAAACGGAAGAGAGCGTGAGAGAAACCCGCGATAACTCCGGCCGAGTCGTTACAGCCGAAGGCGCGTGGAACGGCTCACGGAAGCGCCACAGCGGCAGCCTTATCGACGGCAGGGCTCAACGCCGACATCAGGGGCACGCTTGGTGCGCCGAGCGAGAGGGGTTCTGTATTCCTGATTTTCTCCATGCGGAGTTCATCGGGAAGCTCGGGACGGCGAGCGCGGATGCGGATCTTCGGGCGTGGTATCCCGCGGCGTTGACGCTGTTCGCGGGTCGGTCGGTCGGTGAGGATTCGCTGCAGTTCTGGCGGAATAACTTCGCGGTCTGGGTTGGGACGGTGACGAGCAAGCCGACCGGCACGCTCGGGAAGGGCGCACGGGCGGTCCACGCCTTTGACGCGGCGTATGACGCCATCCAGGCCAGGAGGGAACCGTGACCGTCGTGGCGTTCGAGCGGAGCCAAGGGGAGCGGCGCCGGGAAGCATTGAAGTATCTGGCCGTGGCCCGGCAAGCAGAGGTCGATCCGGCGGTCGGTGTGGTGTATCAGCGCGGGCTCGAGGACATCGACGCCGGGCTTGTGGAGCGCGCGTGCGAGGCGTTCGGGAAAGAGCCGCGGGCGGATTATAAGTCGGCGCTGCCGGAACTTGGGGCGCTTCGTGCGCGGTGTGAAGGGCTGGCCCGCGAAGATGCCGAGCGCGCGGCGGCGACGAAACTGCTCCCGATGCCGGCGTCCGAGGACGATCCGCGGACGTGGTATTTCTGCCAAGACTGCCACGATGAATCGAGCGGATGGCGCGAGTATTTCTGTGCGGGTTCTGGCGCACTGAAAGATCCCGCGAGGCGGCCGTATGCGCTGACCGTGCCGGTGTATCCGTGCGCGCGAAAGCAAGGGCACGCGCCACACGCGTACGTCGAGAAATGCCCGTGCTACGCGACGAATCCGGTCATCGCGAAACGGCGTGAGGCTCAGCAGCAGCACACAACGCAGAGGGCGAAATGACTAGCATTCTTAAATCGTGTCCGTGTTGCGGAAGCTCGGCTAAGTACGTAGCACATCCGTATGTTGGCACAGGGGCCTCCGGCATGGAGTTCCCCGCATGGAGCGTGCAGTGTTCGCGGTGTGGCCTCTCGCTTCCTAAAGAGGCAGGCGAGAAATGGATTCCAGGGAAAGGCACATTCTCGCTGGAGACAGAGGCGAAAGCTGCACTTGCCGAGAAATGGAATCAGAGAATTAGATGAAGTTCCTGTTAAAACCTGTAGTCGTTGATGCCATCACGTTCGACGAGCTTGTCGCGCATGGGATTGCCAGCGGGGCGACCTACCACAACGGGATGCCATGGTCGTTCCATTACGCGGGGAGCCTAATCACGTACGAGAACGACAACTGCTATCTCGTTAACGGCGCGGTGCTCGGCCTTGAACCGTTTACGCGGGGCGACATGCTCATCACCAATGAGCGCGGCGAAATTGGCGTCTGTAATCCAAAAGACTTCGCTGATTTTTACGAACCCTTCGCGCCTGCGACTCCGGGCTATGCTGCGCCCGCGCGAAACGGCGAAGGCGCGATCTGGTTTTGGGAACGCGGGCGGGCGTTGCTGCAGGAAATTAATAAATACACCCTGCGGAGGGCAAAGTGAGTTCGGCGGCCCATCGGCACCGGCTGGACATGGACGCGGCGACACAGGAGGCGCGATAAATGGGCTGGTCGATCGGTTTTGATGTGAAATGGCATCGGGACATCGGGTATGGCGTGCCCGCGTTTTGCGACCATCCACGGTGCCACGCGACGATCGATCGCGGCCTGAGTTGCGTCTGTGGAAACGACCCCTACGGCGGCGAACGCGGCTGCGGGCTCTATTTCTGCGGCGCGCATCTCGCGGGCGCGCGTTCTCTGTGCTCGCGCTGTCGGAACCGAAGACCACCATTTGCGGCGAAGCCCGATCACCCGGAATGGATTCAGCACAAGGCCACCGATCCGTCTTGGGCGAAATGGCGGGCTGGACATCCCGAGTTCGCAAGTGAGTATTCAGTGACGCGAGAGGCGAGCGGCCGATGAGGAATATCTCCTTCGCGCTCACGACCGAGCAGATCCGCACGCAGGCAAAGACGGTCACTCGCCGTATGGGCTGGAAGGATTTGAAGCCCGGCACGCTGCTGCAACCCGTCGTGAAAGGCATGGGTCTGAAGAAGGGGGAGTCGGTCGAGAAGATTGGCGGCCCGGTCCGCGTGCTCAGTGTGAGCCGTCAGCAGCTCCGCGACATCACTCCGCAGGATGTGTATCGCGAAGGCTTCCCACAGATGACACGCGAGGAGTTTATCTGGTTCTTCATGAAGTCACACACGGGCTGTTACGTCGATTCGCCCGTCACGCGCATCGAGTTCGAATACACAGGTGCGTGTGCTCACTTGCGTGTGTCTTGGAGGACCGCTGAAATTGAATGCGGTCTAACTACCGGCTGGTGGGAGTGTGACTCTGGCTGCGGGATGCGCTTTTCAACAATCGGGCACGTTGCTGATCTCCTAGCCGCCGCTGAGGTGGGGGAGCGGATGCAGACCTTGGCCCGTCAATGGACCGGGATGATCGAACTGGCCGATGCGGAACCGGCAATTGTGGGCGACGAGATCGGCCACGCCTCGCGATGGGAGGCTGTCCGCATGTGCCTGGACGAAGTGCTGGCCCTGCTGCCCGCCGATGGACACGCGACATGACTTTCTTTTCCGTGGCGTCAATCGTTTTTCCATCTGTCGCGATGACGTGCGGATTCGGCGACTGTCAACGCACAAGGGAAGGGCCGGGAATGATCTGGAAAGAAGGCCGATGGCAATGCGTGTTGTGCAAAATCGTGAGGCTTATGCCTCAACCTGCGCGGTTGGCTCTCAGCCCACGCAAGCGACCGGCAACCCGGCGGACGACGGAGGCCCACACGTGAGTGTTCTGCGGGTGTCGATCGCGGCAGACGGAGCGAGGCGGAAGTTTATCGGCATTGGTGACGGTCCTAGCGTGGTCGCTGCGTTCCGCGTCTGGCTTTCGAGTTCTGACTTTTGGTTTCCGATGTGTGAAGGCGCAGACGCCGTGGACGCGGCAGCCGGCCATGTAGACCTTACAGAGCCAGAAGCTCTGCCGAAGTCGCGAGTGGCGCGGCGGCTGCTGGATAAAGCGTTTTGTGTGCCGGGGTTTCATTCGCTCGGCCGGTTGGCGTCGTGCGCCAGCGATCTGGGGGCCTCGATGATTGATGTGAAATGCGCGCTGAACGATCTGGTGACGCGCGGCGCGATCTGCGCGCGGACCGTAGGGACGGAACGGCAATGGGGGGCTCTGCAGGCGCGTCGGACGACGGAGGCGCGCCAGTGACGCAGCTCGAGATGTTCGCCGCGCCGGCCACGATTCCCTGCCCAGATTGCTTGTGTCCTTACGACGGCCCGTGCCTGAAGGCTGGCAGGGCCGTTCTGGGGCCAGTGGAGCGCATCGAGGAAGGCGGGGAGGCGTGCGAGCAGCAGTCCGTGATGTGCGTGCGGTGCGGGCGCGTAGGGACGCTGAGTGCGAATCTGGCAGTGAAGGGGAAGGCGTGAGACGCGCGGCGGATGTCTCAACGCTGTGCTGCCCGCTGGTCCCGCGCGAGCGCGATCTTGTCGACGAGATGAAGGCGAAGATCGGGCTGTCGTCTGATGCTGATTGCGTGCGCGTGGCGCTCTACCGGCTCGCGGTGCATCTCGACGTGCGGATTGACTGCGCGGTGTTTGCGGTGCGCGGCGGATGGAGATCCCGCCGGAGGAAGGCGTCGTGAGGCTGTTCGTAATTGTCGTTGCGACATTTCTCGTGCTGGGCCTTATCTGGTGCTGGCTGAATCGCCGTCCAAGTGCGGCACAGAAGAACCTGACGACCGTCGGGAACATTACAGCGGGCGAGTGGTTAAAAGATGCTGGTCCTGGTCAGGTTCGGTTCTACAGCGGAGCCAGCAAGCTCGTCGGCGTCATCTATGCGGACAAGACGGTGTGGATCGACCCCACGCTGTCAGAGACCGCGCAGCAGCAAGTGCGGCAGCAGTTGATGCAAGGGAAGGCGTCATGAGGCGCAGCGGGAGGGTCGACGCGAATCACGGCGCGGTGGCCGAGTTTTTCCGCGCGCATGGCTGTGAGGTGGAATCGCTCGCGCCGATGGGCCGAGGCGTGCCGGATCTGCTTGTCGGCTGGTGCAAGAACGTCGCCCTCGTCGAGGTGAAAGTCGAGCGCGGACACGCGACGCCCGATCAGGCGAAGTTTATGGCGCGGTTCCCCGTGTGGATCGTGCGAACCGATGCGGACGCGCGTGAAGTCGTGGCGTGCCTGAAAAGATCGGAGGGGCCGTGAAGGGGTTAAGGGAAACAGGGCCGATCGAGATAACCGGCGTGTTTGACGACACGGCGGCATTCAACGCGCTGCTGAAAGAGAACCTACCCACGCGCACGCTCACGGGGATGGCGGCATCGCGTCGGTTCCTTTGGTGGACCGTGGCGCCTGGGCGGTGCCGGGTCACGGTTGCGGTCGTTCCAGGCGAGCCGGTGACACTGGAGGGGCGAGGGGTCGAATGGACCATGACGATGCGACCGGAGGGTCCGGTTCACGTAACTATCTCGCCATGGTGGGAACGCGCCCTGTATCACATCGCGCGGCTGTGGAGTTGGCGATGGGCTTAGACGATCCGGTGACGGCGAGGACGCTGATTTGGTGGGCTGCGGCAGCCTTAGCGGGCCGATTTATTATTGGTCCGGCGATCATCGCGTTAATAGAATGGCGGCGTTGGCGATGAGTTTCAGCGCCCAGGAAATTGCGGAAGCCTACGAACTCGACTTGCACGCCCACGATGTGCCCGTGATTATGCAATTCCTTGCCGAGCGGCAAGGGCACGATCTGCACGTGATCGCGCGCGTGGACACGCCCGATCCGCAAGGGCTGCTGCCAGGGATCAGCGCGTACGACATGGCGACGGTCCACCGTGAACACGTGGAGCCGGTGCCATGCGTCGTTGACGTGCCCGATCGGCAGCTCGCGCTGCCGTGGGATGCGGCGATCCGGCATTAGTAGGGGGAGAACAAGATCGAATGGCCAGCATTCCCGATTGGGCGGCGAACGCCGCTGCGAAGATTAGCGACGAAACGCACGTCGACCTTGAATACACGCTGATTGACTTGCCAACCGAAGAGCGTATTGCCTCCATCATCGAGGAGCATTGCCCGTTCCAGCCAGGCGTGGCCTACATGCCAGTGCCGCGTTGCGATCGGTGCAAGTTCTGGAAGCGATACCCGGTGTCCCTGCAAGAAGACGGCGATGACGGTACGTGCTATCGGCCCGATTCCGATAAAGGCGCGAAGTTCTACGCGCTTCCATGTCAGGGCGCCCAGGACGCTGATCTAATCACCGACCCTGACTTCGGCTGCGTCCAGTTCGAAGCCAAAGCCCTTGACTGACACGGGAGAATAGAAAGAGGCCCACTGACGGCGCGACAATCGCGCCATTGGTATGATCTCCAGTACCGATAGCCCAAAGATCGGCTGCCCCTCCTGCGGGAGCCATCAGTCCCGCGTTACTCACGTCCGCGGACGCCGCGCCGATGATTCCCTGTGGCGTCGACGTGTCTGTCTGCACTGTGGCGACCGCTTCTCGACGGAAGAGCGGATCGTCCAGCTGCACAAAATTCACACCCACCGGCAATGTGCCATTAGTAGCCATCAAGAAAGCGACACCCCAACGTAGAGTAGTCGCAATGGCGCCGTGGGGCCGTTCGGTCCTAGTCACCGGGGGAAGCGGGTCGTTCGGCCGCGCGTGCATTCGGACCCTCCTTGCGCTCGATCCGGCCGTCGAAATTGTCTCCGTCTCCCGCAACGCGGAGGCCCGCTATCGCCTCGAGGCCGCGTGCCCAACGCCGCGATTAACGGTGGTCCCAGGGGACGTGCGCGTGCCGGCGGACTTAGCCCGCGCCTTCGATCGCCAGGTGGATACCGTGATTCACGCCGCGGCTGAAAAGCACGTTGGCACGGGCGAGCGGTACGCAGCGTATACAGAAGCGATCAACTTCCTGGGCGCGAAGCACGTCTGGCAGGCGGCACACGCGGCCGGCGCGACGAAACTCTTAGCCCTCTCGACCGACAAAGCGTGTCTCCCGGAGACCTTTTACGGCGAGACCAAGGCGGCGGCTGAACGCTGGTTGCTCTCGAAACACGATCCGTGGTTGCTGAGATGCAGCGTCGTGCGGTACGGCAACGTGGCGGCCAGTTCGGGCTCAGTGATTCCGCTATTCCTGCAGCAGAAACACCAGGGCGTGTTGACGGTGACCGATCGGCGGATGTCACGGTTTTGGATGCCGCTGTCGGACGACGCGGACGTGCAGTTGTTTCAAGAGCCGGGCGCGCTCTGCGTCATGTCGGCGGTGCGGTGGGTGCTCTTGGCGCTCGAGCACATGCGGGGCGGGGAAATCTTCGTGCCGGAAATTCCCGGCGCCACTGTCGAGACGTTGGCCCGCGCCATCGCGCCGGACGCGCGCGTCGTGGAGATTGGGGTCCGGCCCGGTGAAAAGTTGACCGAGGACTTGATTAGCCCAGAGGAGGGGGCGCACTGCTACCGCGTGCCGTTCGGGGGCTGGGCCGTGGTGCCCGAGGGGTACCCGGCCCCAGCCGAGTGGACGAAGGCAGCGGCGGGGTTTTGCTACCGGAGCGATCAAGCGCATCAGCCGATCCGGCTGGGAGAGGCGGTCGCATGAGAGTGGCCGTGTGCGGGTGCGGGTCGATCGGGCAGCGGCACATTCGGAACCTGATTGCGCTCGGGCTTAATCCTAATGACATTTCGGCTTACGATCCGTCGTCTGACGCGCTGTTGCGCGTGCCGGATGGCGTCCGTAAGTGGCCCGCAGAAACGAGACCGGACGACTACCAAGCCGTCTTGATCTGCATGCCCGCGGCGCAGCATGCCGAAGCGATCAAGATCGCGATTGAACATCGGTGCCCGTTCTTTATAGAAAAACCGGCCACGCTGGGCGTCTCTGAATTGACCGAGGCGGAATGGCAGACGGACGTGCCGCACCTGGTCGGGTACAACTGGCGCTTTCACGAACGCTTGAAACATGTCAAGGTCGCGCTCGGTGGTCGCTCGCCGGCTGCATGCTGGCTGCGTTGCGACACAACGATGACGGATTGGCCCGGGCACCACTACGCTGCGCCGCTGTTCGAATGCAGCCACGAGATTGACTTAGCTCTTTGGTTGTGTCCGGACGCGGAACTATTAACCGGCGTGATCGGGTCAGACTACGCCAATATGTGCATCGGAGCCGCCTACGTGTCGATCCGGTGGGCGTCCAAGAGATCGCGGCGATCCTTTGAGTTCGCCATGGTGGGCACGCCTCACATTGAACCAACCCAGGACGAGATCGATCGGTCCTACTTGGACGAGATGCGCCACTTCCTGGCGGTGGCGCGCGGCGACGAGCCGAGCATCAACACGCTCAGTCAATCGCGCCGCGTGGTGGAGATTTGCGAGCAGGCGTCCGCAATGGTGGCCGCGTGAGCGAGTATTCGCAGTCCGGATCGTGGTTCGCCCGCACGAGCAGGGTGACGCCGTGTGGAGGGCAGACCGGGTCAAAGTCGCCTGGCAAGGTGGGGCCGCTTGGGGCGTACCCGCTCTACTTGGACCGCGCAGCCGGGCCGTACGCCTGGGACGTCGATCAGCAGCGGTACGTGGACTGGTTCAATGGGAACTGTGCCGTCACGCTTGGGCATGGACATCCGCTCGTGCGTCAATGCATCGTCGACGCGCTGCAGACCTTTGGGGCGCTTCCGTCTTTGCCGACGCGGCTCGAGGCGGAAGTCGCGGAGAATCTCTGCCGGGTCATCCCGTGCGCCGAGTCGATCCGGTTTGTCAAGACTGGCAGCGAAGCCTGCGCGGGTGCGGTGCGAATCGCGCGGATGGCGACGGGCCGCGATGTCATCGTCTGCGCGGAGGGCCAGTACCACGGCTGGCACGATTGGCACTGCGTCACCAAGCCGTATCATCCCGGCGTGCCGGACATTCTCGGCTCGCTTGTGCGGACGTTCCGGTGGGGCGATGCAGACTCGCTACTGGCTGCCATGGGTCAGGACGTGGCGGCGGTGATGGTCGAGCCGGCGTTGCCCTCGATGGCTGATCCTGTCTGGCTCCAGACGCTGGCGAATATAGCCCATGCCCACGGGGCGCTTGTGGCCTTTGACGAGATGATTACAGGCGGGCGCCTCCACTTGGGCGGGGCGCAAGTCGAGACCGGCGTGATTCCAGACTTGGGCACGTTCGGGAAAGCCTACGCGAACGGGCACGCGCTGGCGTTCATCGCCGGATCGCGCGAATTGATGCGCCATGCGTGGCCTGTGTCCGGTACGTTCGGGGCCGAGACGGTCGGGCTGGCGGCGTGTCTGGCGGTCTTAAAGATCCACGCGCAGGAACAGCCGTTGACGCGGCTCCATCGGGTGGGGCAGTGGCTCATCGACGGATTCAACGGCATCGCATCACGCTTAGGGTTTGTCGCCCGCATGGCCGGCCACGCCTGCCGACCGCATATCGACTGGCAGGAGCCGGACACTGGTCGGCTGCTGATGATCCGCTCGCTTTTCCAGCAGGAACTAGCCGCCCGTGGCGTGTTGACACATTGGGGCGCATGGAACCCGAGCGCCGCGCACGAAGCGCAACAGGTGGGCGAGACGCTCACAGCCATCGACGGCGCGCTCACGTCGATGGCCGGTTATCTGGCCGATCCTGATCCGTCGACGCATCTGCGCGGGGAGTTGATTCAGCCGGCATTTACGAGGCCCGCCGCATGAATCTCTATCTCGATGCTCTGACCCGAGACGACTGCCAGCGCGCGCGCGCATGGCGCAATGAGGGCTACGACGTCGGCAACTTGCGGACAGCGAAGCGGCTCACAGAAGCCGACCAGGACGTGTTCTATGACCGCCTGCGGCAGCCAGGGTGCCCGCATCGGTACTTTGCCGTGCGCATCCAGCCGACCGGATGGGTCGATGAAACGAGCATGTATTCGCCAGCTGCGGAATTGGTCGCCATGGCCGGCCTCGTGGATATCTCGCCCGAGAACGGCACGGCGGAAATCAGCCTGATCGTCTCTCCGGATTGTCGCGGGAAGGGCATGGGCCGCGAAGCGGTGCGGCTTGTGCTGGTCGAAGCGTTCGACCGGCTCAGGATTTTAAGCGTGTACGGTGAGTGCTACAACTGCAACCCGCCTGAAGTGCTCCGCTTCTGGCAACGGCTCGTGAACGACTGGGGCGGCTACGACGCCTGCTTGCCGGCGCGGAAGTTTTGGAACGGGCGGCAGTACAGCAGTTTCTATTTTGGCTGGCTGGCTGAAGCGTGGCGGGAGCGTGCGCGATGAGCGTCGTGAGGACACAGGCGCGCCGGACGTTCGAGACGTTTTGTGATGTCGTTGAGGTGACATCTATACGTCGCCCCGATACGTCATGGCGAAAAGTAGACCAGCTGGGGCATTCGCATTGCTGGTATACGGATGGTGCGCCAGCTGATAGTTACCGCCCCGATCATTGCTACGTAACGCCCTCATTAGTGTGGGTCAAAGACGGCGAGACATTCTACGAGGACGACGATGAACCGCATGACGTCGGCCATCTCGAATGCCGAGAGTGCGGCGAGAAGATCGAGCCTGGCTACACGGCAGACACGATGTCGCAGCATATTCCTGGGATGCGGCGCTTTCGGATCGACGGCGTCTCAGTGTCGGAGGAAGAATTTCGGCGCCAGTGGGATTTGCAGTCATGAGCGTGCTGGTGATTGCTGAACCCGGCTCGACCCATGAGGGCCGACTCGACCTCATGCTGCGCCTAATTGACGCGGCCTCGGATGCCGGCGTGAACGTCTTTAAGAGCCAATGGCTGAGTTCAGCCGAGCGGCTGTGCGAGCGTCGACGTGCGCCGGAGTATCTTGACAGCTACCGCAAGCTCGAATACCCGCTGGCGTGGCACGCGGAATGTAGAGACCATGCGAAGGCACGCGGGCTGCAATACGCCTGTTCGGTGTATTTGCCTGGGGATGCGGCGCTGGTCGGGCCGTTCTGTGATTTCCTGAAGGTGAGCAGCTTTGAGGCGGAAGACGGCGACCTGATCTGCGAGGCGGTCGACGCGTCGCGCGCCCGTGCCGTGGTTAGCCTGGGCATGAACGCCAGTCGACCTCCGTACGCGGGCATTCGATGTGTTCATTGCGTGTCGTCGTACCCGGCCCCGATCTCGCAGATGCGCTTGGCCTCGCTGTTCGACGTGACGATTGACGGCCTCTCGGACCACTCCCGCGATCTCCGTATGGGCGGCTGGGCGGTCTGCGCGGGCGCGCAGATCATCGAGGCGCATCTCCGGCTGGACGACACGGACACGGCGAATAAGGATTACGCGGTGGCCTTTACCCCGGCTGAGTTTGCGACGTATGTGCAGAACATTCGCGATGCGGAACTGGCGATGGGCGACGGTGTCCGGCGCGTGCAGCCGTGCGAAGGGCCGATGTTGAGGTTTCGCGTCTGATGGTTCCGATTCAGGGCATACCGAGCGATCGTCTGCCGGCGGGGACTCT